>CAZGZO010000056.1:0-13302 GCA_964529695.1 uncultured Lentimicrobiaceae bacterium | reverse complement strand
GCACCCCATGCAAGCATGCTAGCCAACTGCACCACACCCCGTTTATTTTAAGAACGGCCCTGATTACAAGGCTTAATTTAGGTTGCAAAATTAATAAAAATATAAACTTACCTGATTATTTCTTGGCGAAACTTTTTATGTAATTCACCGGCTTTTGCTTGGTCGACCAGATGATTAAAAGAATCCCTCCTATGATCAATGGAATACTTAGTAACTGACCCATATCCAGCAACATATGTTTTTCCCAAATTTCTTGTGGCTCTTTTAAAAACTCAATGAGAAACCGGGCGGAAAATATGAGAATAAGGAAATATCCAAACAATCTTCCTGGTTGCAAATGGGTTTTGTGTTTTTGATAATATCGATAGATGAAAAAGAAGATAAGTAAATAGGAGAGGCCTTCATAAATTTGTGTGGGATGATGAGGTCCTACCCTCAATGCAGGATTCATCGCACGGACAAAAATGAAACCCCAGGGAAGATGTGTGGTATAGCCGAAAATCTCAGAATTCATCAGGTTTCCCATCCGGATGAAGAATCCTGCTAGCGGCACCACAATGGCAATACGATCCAAGACCCAAACGTAGGATACTTTTTTTCTTCGTGCAAAAATATACAACCCCAACAGAATTCCCACAGCAGCACCATGACTTGCCAGACCACCATGCCAGATCATTAAAATCTGAAGTGGATGTGTAAAATAATAATGAGGTTCATAAAAGAAAACCTGACCAAAACGGGCGCCCAGAATGGTGAAAATAAACATGTAGGTAAACAGATCATCAATCAGTTTCTGCTCAACGCCTTCTTTATTAAATATCTTTTGCATGATGAAATAACCAAGCACAAATCCTGTTGCAAAGAGCAATCCATACCATCTTACTGTGAAGCCTCCGAGAACCGGGACATGTTCAGGGATTGAAAAGATATCAGGATTCACGTTCCAGACGATGTAATTTAATATCATGATGATCCAGTTTTCGGCAAATGTAGAAAATTTGCCCTTTAAAGTAGTTGTTAAAAAAGTTTATAATTCAGAATGAAATGAGATTTGTCGGAAAAAATTGCTTTTACAAAAGTAGACCAACACCAAACAATACTGAAAATAATAAGGTTGAAAGTGCCAGTTTTTTCAAAAATGGATCCAGTAAGGCGTTGTTTGTTTTGAATATGGAAATCAAATCTTTTAAAAACAAGGGCAGGCTGAGCAAAAACAAAAAGTTCCAGATGCTTTTGTAATTCATCGCCACATAAATAAGGGTCAGTACAAATCCCAGCACAATCAGAATTGCATGATAAATGCGGGCCCTTGAATAACCCAATCTTGAAGCTATAGATTTCTTTCCTGATGCTAAATCATTTTCCATATCTCTCATATTATTGAGATTAAGGACCCCCGTGCTTAAGAATCCCAGAGCAGTAGCCGGAAGGAAGATGTCAAAACGCCAGTACAGTGTATTTAGAAACCATGTTCCTATAACTGCCGTCAGACCAAAAAAGAGAAACACATATAAATCTCCTAGTCCTTTGTAACCATAGGCATGTTTTCCTACAGTGTATCGGACTGCGGCAGCAATGGCAGCAACTCCCAAAAGAAAAAAGATAAGTGCTATCCAAAGTTTGTTACCCAGTGCAAAATATAACAATATCAAACCTGAAATCAGTGAAAAGAAAGAAAACAGGATGGTGGCATTTTTCATTTGTTTTGGCGTGATCCTACCACTTTGGACGGTTCTTTCCGGGCCCACCCGATTTTCATTGTCGGTACCTTTTACAGCGTCTCCATAATCGTTAGCCAAGTTTGACAAAATCTGAAGAAATGTGGCAGTAACTGTTGCCATGATGATAACCACCCACTTGTATCTGTGTTCTGCCAGAGCAATAAAGCTGCCGACAACAATACCAGATAAAGCCAAGGGCAGTGTTC
This sequence comes from uncultured Lentimicrobiaceae bacterium, assembly GCA_964529695.1. Lineage (GTDB taxonomy): Bacteria > Bacteroidota > Bacteroidia > Bacteroidales > F082 > Sulfidibacterium. The sequence continues at coordinate 11,375 of CAZGZO010000056.1, read as the reverse complement.
GCGGCCTCATAGCTTCAATCCAATCCGCAGCAGAAGCGCTTTTCACCAGTTTAGGCTCACTATTTTTTTGATCCACTTTTAGGGAAATTTAGGATACTTATGAAAATCGGGGTCGCGTTTTTCAAGAAAAGCATTCTTGCCTTCCTGAGCTTCATCGGTCATGTAATACAATAAGGTTGCATTTCCAGCAAATTCCTGTAAACCAACTTGTCCGTCCAGTTCTGCATTCATACCTAACTTAATCATGCGCAAAGCCATTGGACTTCTTTTGTGCATGGTGAGGCACCAGTCTACAGTTTCTTCCTCCAATTTGTCAAAAGGAACTACTTTATTCACTAACCCCATTTCCATGGCTTCCTGTGCAGAATATTGCTTGTTGAGGAACCAAATTTCCCGGGCCTTTTTCTGACCTACAATGGCAGCAAGGAAAGAAGAACCCAGTCCGGCATCGAAACTGCCGACTTTGGGACCGGTTTGTCCAAAGCGAGCATTATCCGATGCAACAGTCAAATCACAAACTACATGCAACACATGACCTCCGCCGATGGCATAACCATTTACCATAGCAATCACCGGTTTCGGAATGGAGCGAATTTTCCGTTGTACATCCAGCACATTCAATCTTGGAACGCCATCTTTCCCGATATACCCACCTTTGCCTTTGACGTTTTGGTCGCCACCGGCACAAAAAGCCTTATCGCCCTCACCGGTAAAGATGACTGAGTAGATATCCATATCTTCGCGACAGATGTCCATGGCAACTGCCATTTCAGTCGTTGTTGTTGGTGTGAATGCGTTGTAATATCTTGGTCTGTTGATTGTTATCTTCGCAATGTGATTCCACTTTTCGAATTTAATTTCTTCAAAATCTCTGATTTTTTCCCAGTTTATTTTGCTCATGATCCTGAATTTTTATTGCCTGCGAAGGTACGCAATTTTTAAAATGTTGGCTGGAAATTCATAGTTTCGCAAACTTCTCGAAGCAAAACAAACTGCAAATCAATGAAATTTAAAACACCGCTTGTTCAAGGCAAATTAATTAGAAGGTATAAACGTTTTCTGGCAGATGTTGAGCTGGAAAGTGGAGAAATAGTAATTGCACATTGTACTAATTCAGGTTCGATGAAAACCTGTATTGAAGAAGGAGCTCCGGTTTATCTCACCCCTGTAAACGACCCGAAACGCAAGACAAAATTTACCTGGGAAATGATTTTTATCAATGAAGATTGGGTTGGAATTAATACGTCTGTGCCTAATGTCTTGGCATTTGAAGCTATTCGAGATGGAGAAATAGAAAAACTGAAAGGTTATACAGATGTAAAACGGGAAGTGACCTTTGGCGACAGCAGGTTCGATATTTTCGCTGAAAACAGCTGTGAGAAATGTTTCGTGGAGGTAAAGAACGTTACCATGAAAGAAGATGAATTTGCCCTTTTCCCAGATGCAGTGACAACCCGTGGCAAAAAGCATCTTGAAACACTGATCCAGGTGAAAAAGCAGGGAATTCGTGCCGCCATGCTGTATGTAATTCAAAGAATGGATGTGGAAAAGTTTGGACCTGCCAAAGAAATTGATCCTGATTATGCTGCCGCGTTGAAAAAGGCGTATGCTGCTGGTGTGGAGGTTATTCCGGTTCAGGCGAAAGTAACGCCGGAAGAGATTAAGATTGTAAAGGAACTTCCGTTTGAAATTTAGCTGTATAGAGGCAAAATTTTGCGTTTCTATGGTAAGCATATTGTCAAATAAATTCCTTAATTTTAAACTGTTAATACAAAACCAATTTTTCAATCCTATGCCATGAGAATACTTGGGAATCTGATTTGGCTCATATTCGGCGGCTTGGTGACGTCCATTGAATATTTTATCGCAAGCCTGTTGTTGTTCATTACCATAATTGGTATTCCTTTCGGACTTCAGACATTAAAAATTGCTGAGCTTACTTTGTGGCCTTTCGGTAAAGAAACAAGGACTATGGAACACTCATCAGGCTGTTTGACTACCCTTATGAACATCATCTGGATTCTTATCGGCGGAATCTGGATTAGCCTGACGCATGTTGTCTTCGGGATTTTGTTGGCAATTACTATTATTGGTATTCCTTTTGCTAAACAGCATTTCAAGCTCGCAGCGCTGGCTCTGGCACCCTTTGGTAGGGAAGTGGTGAATATTTATTAACATTCCTTTCCTGATTACCAAAATTTTAATGAGAATATAAGGAAAAATATTTGGTTTGTATCACAAACTTAATTAAGTTTGTGATACAAACCAAATTTATTAACCTAAATTAATATTATAGAAATGGAACAACAGACTTCTAATTCATTCGATGAAAATCAATCATTTCAGGTCATAAAAGAAATGATTCAGGTTTCTCAGAAAAAGCTCAAAAATGACGGTATTTTGTTTGTCCTTTGGGGGTGGGTTATGTTTTATACCAACATAGAAGGTTTCCTGAAGAGAGAAATAATTTTAACCTTCCAAATTAGCAGGATATTGGATTATTCAGTGGTAGTGCTAACCCTATTTGCAATTGGTTTTACTGTTTATTACATATTAAAACAGCGCAAAAAAGTTCAAACCTATATTGGAATTTCCCTGAGGTATATATGGATTTCAATGTTTGTGAGCCTGGTTTTAATAAACCTGATACAATTTAATGTTATTCACAAAATCAATTTTGAACTCCAACATCCAATCTTTATGGTTGTTATTGCATTTGCAACAGTGGCTACAGGTGGAATACTCCGTTATAAATTAATTACTTACGGTGGAATTGTTTTTGGCCTTATGGCACTGGTTGCTTCTTATTTCAGTTTACCAGTTCAATTGATTTTAGAGTCGATTGCCTGGCTCGTTGCATTTATTATTCCCGGCCATTATTTGTATGTAAAACGTAACCGCTGAGTATATGTTCAAAAATTTAGATCCCATATTACATTCACAGGTAAGGCTCGCGATTATGTCGATTTTGATAAATGTTGAATCTGCCGAGTTCAGTTTTTTGCTTGAGAATATTGATACGACAAAAGGGAATCTCAGTTTTCAGTTGTCAAAGTTAAAGGAAGCGGAATATGTAGAAATAAAAAAGACCTCGAAGAAGAATTATCCTTTAACTGTTTGTAAGATTACTCAGAAGGGACTGGATGCTTATGAGGTTTATGTGAACGCTATCAATGAATACTTTAAAGAATTTAAAAACAATAAAAAATAAAGTTATGAAGACACTAAATTATATGTTAGTTGGTTTACTGTTAGCATTTGTTTCATGCAACTCTGGTGTAAAGGAAAGCGGACAAAAAGTTACTTTCGGGATATATGAAATTGTAAACGCGGTCGAAATACCGCAATCCGTCAAAGACACCCTGAAATCAAAAGGTGTAATTATTAAGAGTGATCGACAACCGATGATGGGTTATGTTAAAAAATCAGACTCAACAGCGCTTAGTATGGATTTAACTGGTCAGAATTTTAAACTTTTTAGGACGATTGCACCGGTTGACAAAAATCAGCAGTATGATGCAATAGTTGCCGTCAGGATAAAGCCGGCTATTGACAATTCTGATATCAATAAGACGAAGGCTTCGGGTAACCGTGTGGAAATTGATTTTAACTATGGGGGAGCTAAAAAATGGGCGGCTTTTTCAAAGAAAAATGTTGGACATTGGGTAGCATTTGTAATTAATCACAGGATCTATTCCACGCCTATGATTATTGGCGAAATGAAAATAGGAGTCGCACTTATAACGGGACTTAAAGATGCAAAAAGCGCAAAAAATATTTCGAAAGCATTGAATTCGAGTACTTCAGATTGAGTTATTCAAAACATAAGATTTGATAATGCAATGATTTTTTCGCGTTTCCAAAATTAATTTTTCTGAATATTACTTGGCTAAGCAAAGGAAAAAGTTAAATTTGTAAGACGTTCAGCGTTAGTTTTTTCTTTAATGGGAAACGACGCAAAATATATCAACCAATTATCAAATCTTTAACCAAATGAAGAAAACATTATTTACCACAATTCTTATGCTAATCGGTGTTATGGTTTTTGCCCAGACACGTTTGTATGTGAATCCTAAATTTTCACAAATTGCAAAGAATCAAAAGATTATAGCGATTATTCCATTTTCAACTACTATTCAACTCCGGCCAAGACAAATGAGAAACACATCACCGGAGCAATTAAAAACTATGGAAATGAACGAGGGTGAGGGAGTTCAAACAGCCCTTTATTCCTGGTTTTTAAAAAGAGGTTCCAAAGGCAAACTGCTTGTACAGGTTCAGGATCCTAATGTGACCAACATTAAATTAAAGCGGGCCGGTGTTAAAATTGAGAAATACAGTGAACATACACCTGCAGAAATTGCGAAAATTTTGGGCGTAGATGCACTTGTTATGGGAACACTGAAAACGACAAAACCTATGTCGGCAGGGGTCTCTGCTGCGTTGGGTGTTCTCGTTGGCGCATGGGGTGTTACCAATCGTGCTACAATGAATCTATTTATTTATAATGCTTCAGACGGAGCCGTATTGCTGAATTATAACAAAGGGATCAGAGGCTCATTGGGAAGTAGTACCCAGGACATGGTCAATATTTTAATGAGAAAAGCATCGCGTAGAATTGCTTACGTATCTAAATAAACTTAATTACTAATAAAAAACTAATAACCATGTCAAAAAAAGGAAATGAAAGCTGCGGTGCCGTTTACGGCCTTGGATTTATCGGCGCAGCCGTTTACTTTATTTCAACTGCCACCAGCTTTTGGGTTGGTGTACTTGGATTTGTGAAGGCCATTGTATGGCCTGCCGTTCTTGTCTATGAGGCTTTTAAAGGCCTTGCAGCTTAACTGGAAGCTAAATTAATTTCAGAGTAACAAAAAAGCGGTCCAATTTTCATTGACCGCTTTTTTTATAATTAAATTTTCCACTGTTAGAGTGGTATATTCCCATGTTTCTTTGGAGGAATGCGTTCAGATTTAGTCTGTGTCATTTCCAGCGCTTCAATCAGTTTCTTACGCGTGTTTCTGGGATAGATGATTTCATCAATATATCCTACTTCAGCAGCTTTATAAGGGCTGGCAAAGTTGTCGCGGTATTCCTGTACTTTTTCTTTTCGCTTTTCAGGGTCGGTGTTTCTGAAGATAATATTTACAGCGCCTTCAGGGCCCATCACAGCAATTTCTGCTGTCGGATAAGCGTAATTTATATCCGTACCGATATGTTTGGATGACATCACATCGTAAGCGCCACCGTATGCTTTACGGGTGATGACTGTAATTCTTGGAACCGTCGATTCAGCAAAGGCATAAAGTAATTTTGCTCCGTGCTTGATGATGCCGCCAAATTCCTGGGTTGTTCCCGGAAGGAAACCGGGAACATCTTCGAAAGTAATTAACGGAATATTAAAGGAATCGCAAAAGCGCACAAAACGAGCTGCTTTGATGGAACTGTCAATGTCAAGGACTCCTGCCAGAACTTGCGGCTGATTGGCAACAATACCAACTGAACGGCCACCGAGACGAGCAAATCCAACAATAATATTCTGAGCATAATGAGGTTGAACTTCCAGAAAATGTTCATTATCAACGACTGAATGAATAATTTCCTTCATGTCGTAAGGTTTGTTCGGATCTATAGGAATAATGTTGTCCAGCTTTGGATCTTGCCGGTTCGGATCATCATTACAAGGCTTCATCGGCGGATCTTCCATGTTGTTGAGCGGTAAGAAGCTCATCAGTTCACGGATGGTCATCAGCGATTGTTCTTCATCGTCTGAAGAAAAGTGTGCAACTCCACTTTTTTTATTGTGGGTCATGGCACCACCTAATTCCTCTTTTGTAACTTCTTCATGAGTCACCGTTTTAATCACATCAGGACCCGTAACGAACATGTAGGAAGTTTCTTTCACCATAAAAATAAAATCGGTGATAGCCGGTGAATAAACAGCACCTCCAGCACAGGGACCTAAGATGGCGGAGATTTGTGGGATTACACCAGAAGATCTTACATTTCTGTAAAAGATATCAGCATAACCGGCAAGGCTTTCAACACCTTCCTGGATACGGGCACCGCCTGAATCGTTCAGGCCGATAACGGGAGCACCCATCTTCATGGCCATATCCATGATTTTTATGATTTTGTTGGCATTGGCACGACTCAACGAACCACCAAAAACAGTAAAGTCCTGTGCAAAGACATACATCAGGCGACCGTCGATTTTTCCGTATCCGGTAACCACGCCATCGCCGAGGATTTTGTTTTTATGCATTTCAAAATCAGTGGCCGTGTGGGTAACAAACTTGTCGATTTCCACGAAAGAACCGGGGTCCATAAGAATTTCAATTCTTTCACGGGCAGTTTTTCTTCCGGCTTTATGTTGTTTTTCGATTCTATCCTGACCACCGCCTAACTCGGCTTGTCTATGTTTTTCTTCTAAGATTTTATTTTTCGATTCCAGTGACATATTGGATGATTTTTGTAATCAGATTGGATGGTTAATAATCATTTTATTCAAAAAGGATCAAAGGCTGGTCGCCGTCGATTTTGTCTCCCTCTTTTACGAGAACCTTTTTCACGACACGATCTTTAGAGGCCTTGTATTCACTTTCCATTTTCATGGCAGAAACGATGATGACAGTCTCACCGCCTTTGACTTCCTGCCCTTCTTCAACGAGGATTTTTACAACCTGTCCGGGCATAGGCGTCGAAATAGAATCGGTATCTTCATCTTCCTGCCCTTTTTGATTTTTTATGTAACGACTCTCAGCATCAACGATTTCGATGTCTAGTGTTTCTTCAGGTGTTTCAGCTTTATATTTTTTGATTCCGTTGGAAAACAGCTGGATATTGAAATTTTTTCCCTGTGAGACCATAGAAAACACACCAGGTTCAGTTTCCAGCACATCAAGATCATAAATTTGATCTCCTACTTTTACTTTAATTTGGTTTTGATCCCGGCTCAGCAACTCAATGCTGCGTTCTTCTCCGTTTATTTTAACTTGATATGACATTTGTTTTCTTAAATTAAAGACAACTAACGGCTTTTTTTCTTCCAAATTCCTTCCACCCACTGTGGCTTCCGTTAACATGGTTATTGGAATGATTGCTTTCAGCAGTTTTCAAATAATCGAGAAAAACTGCAACGGCAGCCATATCCTGATATTCTTCGCTGCAATGCTCGGTTGTTTTGAGCTCTTTTTCATGATTCTGAATGAAATGAGTGGTGTATCTTCCTTTTTTAAAGGCAGGGACATCCATAATCTTATAAAGAAAAGGAATGGAAGTTTTTACGCCCGTAACCTTGAATACCTTCAGCGCTCGTTTCATTCTTTCGATAGCTTCGTCCCGGTTATTGCCCCAAACAACCAGTTTAGATATCATTGGGTCATAATAAATAGGAATATCAAAACCGCTGTAAGCATACGAATCATGACGAACACCCGGGCCAAGCGGATAATGTATGTTGTGGATTTTTCCCGGACTTGGCATAAAATTGTTTTCCGGATCTTCTGCGTAAATCCTTACCTCAATGGCATGCCCGTGCTGTGAAAGATCTTCCTGTTTAAAGCGTAATTTTTCACCCCAGGCAACATTGATTTGTTCTCTCACCAGGTCAACTCCAACAACCTGTTCTGTAATTGGATGTTCCACCTGAAGACGCGTATTCATTTCAAGGAAGAAATAATTCAGATTATCATCGGTAACAAATTCGATGGTTCCTGCTCCTGAATAATTTACCGCTAGTGCAGCTGCCACCGCATGTTTACCCATTTCTTGCCTGACTTCTTCTGTCATGATAGGTGATGGCGTCTCTTCCACAACTTTCTGGTGACGTCTCTGGACAGAACATTCTCTTTCAAACAGATGGACACAATTTCCGTGATTGTCTGCAAGAACCTGAAATTCTATATGGTGTGGTGAATTGATATATTTTTCAATATAAACTGCATCATTGCCGAAGGCAGCCTTTGCTTCCGATTTGGCAGCTTTTACAGAAGAAATAATGTCTTCTTCTTTATCAACCATGCGCATACCTTTTCCGCCGCCACCAGCGCTGGCCTTAATCATAACCGGCAATCCAATTTCCTTGATAGTCTTGACAGCTTCATCAAAATCGGTGATGGGGTCGGTAGTTCCCGGAACGACCGGAACTCCGGCTGCAATCATAGTCTTTCTTGCCGTAATTTTATCACCCATGGTGTTGATTGCGTATGCATCAGGTCCGATAAACACGATACCTTCTTCTTTACAACGTTCTGAAAATTTGGCATTTTCCGATAGAAATCCATAACCCGGATGAATGGCTTCAGCACCTGTTTTCTTGGCGACTTCAATAATTTTCTCCAAATCAAGATAGCTCTCTGCTGATGGGGCAGGCCCAATCAGATAGGCTTCATCGGCGTAACGCACATGAAGCGATGAGCGATCAGCTTCTGAATAAACAGCGACCGTTTGAATGTCCATCTCGCGACAGGTGTTCATGATGCGGATAGCAATCTCACCCCTGTTTGCTATTAGGATCTTTTTAAACATTATAATGGTTTTAGTTGTTTGAATTAGAGCCAATTAACTCGAATCCCTCAAAAAATTGGCGGGGTAAAGATACTAAAATCTGAATGTGATTAGCAAATTTTTAATTCAACTGCTTGTTCTGATTATCCCTTTTGGAAAGGTTTGAAATGATGTTTTTTTACCTCTAAGAAGCTCTTTGTATCTTATGAATGCTCCTTTATTTATGTAGAAACAAAGTTACAATCGAAAGGCAATATTTTCAGATCCATCTTCCACCAATTTAAACGTTTTATGTCCATTACATTGTACGCTGGACGGGATAATATGTTTCGAAGGGAACAAAATAATTATCTTTGTTTGATATTTAAGGCAACACTATGGAGGACAAATTTTTTAATGTTGAAGAAGTCAGTAAACTAAATAAAGGTACGCTGATGGAACAACTCGGTATTGAGTACCTGGAAATTCGAGAGGGGTTCATGAGTGCCCGGATGCCAGTGGATGAACGAACGTATCAACCTTACGGGATTTTGCATGGTGGAGCTACCATTGCATTGGCTGAAACACTTGCCAGTTTTGGGTCCGCCCTGATGATGGACACTGAAAAATATGATGTGAGGGGACAAAATGTCACGGTAAATCACGTTCGTAGTGCAAGAAACGGCTGGGTGATCGGTGAAGCAACCATTATTCATAAGGGTAGAACCACCCATATTTGGAATGTGGATGTTAAAGACGAAAAAGACCGGTTGATTTCCACTTGTCGGTTGACGATATTTGTTTCTCCTAAGAAAAAATAAGCGACAATAATTTTTTGTTGCCTTCCCACTAAGGGAATGATAAAACAGCTTTCTCTTGAAAATGATTATTAATCGACTTTTAACAAAGAATCTTCCTTTTGTTACTTTCCGGATGCCCGGTGAAAAGCAATCACTTCTTTTGGTACAAAAGGAGAGAGAAGTAATAACCTTTGATTTTGATGACATAGAAAATCAGAAAGGATTTGTAATTGCTCCTTACGAAAGTTATAATGATGGACAGGCTTTTTTATTGAAACCTTCTTTTATTGTAAGAAATGAATCGGGGAAGAAGCAATTATCAGGTTTCTTGGAGAGTATTCCTGATTTTCCAAGTCAATTATTCGATTCCGAGGTAAATATCAGTACAAAAGATGTTTACCTGAAACAGGTCGAAAACATGATTGCACAGATGAAAGCGGGCCATTTGAATAAAGTGGTGCTTTCGCGGATTTTGGTTGAAAAACTATTACCTGATTTTAAAATAGACTTGTTCTTTGACCAGTTGATGCAACAATATCCCAACGCGTTTGTTTATCTTTTTCACCTTCCGGGAAAAGGAATCTGGGTTGGAGCTACTCCGGAAACGCTACTAAAAAGAGATGGTGATTATTATGAAACCATGGCGCTGGCAGGAACACAAAAGAGGCCTCAGGCAGATGCAACAATCATGTGGGGTGAAAAAGAGATAAAGGAACAAAAGTATGTTTCAGATTTTATAGACAGTCAGTTAGTGAATCTTAATATTTCTTCCTATGACAGGGGAGAGACGGAAACTGTTTTTGCAGGAAGCATAGCGCATATTTGTACCCGGTTTAAAATTCCGTTATCTAGACTGGCCGGAAGAACAGGTGAATTTGTCAGGGCTTTGCATCCTACGCCTGCAGTTTGCGGAATTCCTAAAGAAAAAGCATGGAAGCTTATTGCAGAGATTGAAAAACACAAACGCCGATTTTATACTGGATTTCTTGGGCCATGGAATCTTGAAGGGTATTCGCATCTGTTTGTAAATCTGCGTTGTGCAAGGTTTCTTGAACATGATGTGGAAATTTATGTAGGTGGCGGACTAACAGCGGAATCAGTCCCGGAAAAGGAATGGCAGGAAACAAAGGATAAATCGCAAACCATTTTGTCCGCTATTGAAAATTTACGGAGATTTGCACCATGACATCCGATAAGAAAATTGTTAGTCTGCTGGCTGACTTGTTTGCAAAGAAGGGACTTGAAAACATCGTGATTTCTTCTGGGTCAAGAAACGCTCCCATAATTTTGGCTTTTGCCAATCATCCCGAAATAAAAGCATTAAGTGTAATTGATGAACGCAGTGCGGCATTTTTTGCCCTTGGAATTGCGCAACAAACCGGTAAGGGTGTTGCCATTGATTGTACTTCAGGCAGTGCAGCATTAAATTATGCACCGGCGATTGCGGAAGCTTATTATCAGAAAATTCCATTGTTGATTCTCACGGCAGATCGACCACCGCATATGATTGATATCGGTGACGGACAAACCCTGCGCCAGGAGAATGTTTTTTCTCAATATGTGAAAAAGAGTTATTCATTGCCATTGGATTTCTCGAAAGAGAATGATTTCACAAGCGTGAACCGATTGTTGAATGAAGCTCTTGATAATCTTAGTGCTCCTGAAGCTGGTCCGGTGCACATCAACCTTCCTTTTGACGAACCATTGTACAACACCACAGAAAATGGAGTGAAAGGTCAGTTGATTGATACAGCCGGAACAAAGCCAAATGTTGAAAAACATATTGAAGATAAGTTTGTTGAAACCTGGGAAGCCAGTAAAAAAATCTTGCTGCTTGCCGGGCAGGCACCCAGATCGGAGGCCATGGAAGAAGCGCTTTCCTACTTGTCTGAGTTTCCTCAGGTTGCTGTCATGACCGAAACCACTTCCAATTTGTATCATCCTGATTTTATTGATGGTATCGACAATGCTTTGTCAACTATTCACAGAGACGACTGGCAGGATTATTATCCTGATTTTCTTATCACCTTTGGTGGTGCCATTGTTTCAAAACGAATTAAAAGTTTTCTGAGGCGCCGGAAAGTGGAT
>CAZGZO010000055.1:0-13509 GCA_964529695.1 uncultured Lentimicrobiaceae bacterium | reverse complement strand
ATGCAAAGTTCTGAAACTTTGAGTCCTGTATTTCCTAATAGTTTGTATTTCATTTAGTTAAAATTTATAATTTTAAAAGATTGTAGTTTTTTCAGGTACTGTCAAAGGTAGAAAATATATTTGGCTAATTTTGAAATAAACTGTTAACAAATGTTTTGATGAGATCAGATTTTCCCCATAAAATTAATTCCTTCGTTCAATTATTTGAACTCCTTCCTGAAGATGAGCGTATTCTTGTGGATATTTTGAGACAGATTATTCTAAATAACCTACCCCCTGGTTTCAAGGAAAAAATAGCTTATAATGTACCTTTTTTTTACGGTAAAAAGGGAGTTTGTATTATTTGGCCGGCATCTATTCCTAGGGGTGGTATCCAGGAAGGCGTGCTGCTGGGATTCTGGCAAGGAAACCGACTGGTGGACGAGGATCATTACCTGAAACACGGAACCAACAAAAAAGTCTTTTACCGGATTTTTAAACATCCCGAAGAAATCGATGAAAAGGCGGTTGTGAAGCTTCTGAAAGAAGCCGTTGAATTGGACGGAAACTGAAATTCTAGAAATAAATTGAAAGAAAAAAGACAATCAAACCTGCCATTAATGAAGAGAACCAATAAATTGTGGAAAGCACAAAGAATTTAAAAGTGGTTCCAATCACAGAACGCTTATAGTATTTTTTCATGCCCAGCCAGATGTATATGGGTATGAGCCATAACAAGTAATTTTCAGGAGCTGACAATTTATTAGGGAAGATAAGTTTAATGGCAAGAATGATAGATAAAATCATGAATGTGGTGGACACAGAAGCGAGCGAATACACCAGATGGTCGAAATAAAATTTTCTTGTTTTGTGAAAAAACAACCAGAGCCAAAAAGCAAAAAATGGCACCAGCACAAAAAGCGACCAGGAAAAATATTGGAGTGCCCGGGTTACAAACACTTGCGGGAAATCCATCAGTCGAATGGTATTACCGAGAAGGCGTTTTTCGAAAGGACCTGCTTTGGGTTTGTTGTAAGCTTTTAAAAGATAGTACTGCATCTTCTTAATGTTTTTACTGGCAAAAACCTTGTCCCGCTGAGTTTTATCCAGTCGCTTTTCCTCATTACCAGCGATGGCATTTTTGCTTGCATTTTGTTCTGCAATTTTCTTTTGGATTACATGGGTTAATGAATCTGCTGTTTTTGCGTTGGTGGCTAACAAAATGGCAGACCTTAACTGTTTAAGATTATTATTTTCATTCGATTTAATTGAGTCGGAATCATCAAGTTTCTTGGCTTCTTCAATTGTCGCCTTGGGATGGTTTACATGTTCTTTTGCTTTTGAAAAACTTGTCTGAATAATAGCTTGAGCTGAATTGACATCTGCTGAATCTTTGGCGGTAATGGGCGTCGTGATCGCGGTAGGATTTGAATCCGAATTCGCAGAAATAAATTCACCTGTTTTAAGGTGAAGTAGCAGGAAAAAGACAAAACTCACAAACACGTAAAACTTAAAAGGTTGCATGTAAGTGGCTCTTTTCCCTTTCACAAATTCAGATGAATAGAGACCCGGGGATATGATGAGAGCTCTCAATGTTTTGAGAAAACGTGTGTCAAAGGCAAACATCGTTCCCATGAAATCATAAATTAAAATACTGAACGGGCGATCGAATTCTTTTGTGGATTGGCCGCAATTCGGACAATAATTTCCCTTGAAATTAGTTCCGCAGTTTTTACATGTGTTGATAACTTCGGGGTTTTCACTGCTTTTTGGACTTGCAGATTCCTCTTTTTTTAGTAAATGTTTAGTTTTCATGTAAAAGATTGTTATCCAAATAATTCCGTAATCATTTCTTCAATTTTTCCCACACCTGCTACTTCTATTTTAAAGCGATTCCGGGCCAGACCTTTTAAATTATATTTTGAGATGATGATTTTTTCAAATCCAAGCTTTTCGGCTTCCAAAATCCGGTTTTCAATGTGGGCAACGGAACGAATTTCTCCCGAAAGTCCCACTTCGGCTGCAAAGCAGATGTCGTTCGACAACGCGATGTCTTCCAAAGATGATAAAATAGCAGCAACTACAGCCAGGTCAATCGCCGGATCATCCACACGGATACCGCCTGCTATATTCAGAAATACATCTTTAATTCCCAATTTGAACCCGCTTCTTTTTTCAAGAATGGCCAGCAACATATTCATCCTGCGCAAGTCGAAACCGGTGGCAGAACGTTGCGGCGTTCCGTAAGCTGCTTGCGTCACCAGGGCCTGTGTTTCAATCAACATCGGGCGCTGTCCTTCTACCATCGCTGCAATGGCCACCCCACTGGAAGCTTCGTCTCTTTGGGAAAGCAGAATTTCACTGGGATTGCTCACTTCCCGAAGGCCGCCCGATTGCATTTCAAAAATTCCCAGTTCGGAGGTGGAACCAAAGCGGTTTTTTACCGAACGCAAAATCCTGAAACCGTAATGCTGGTCGCCTTCAAACTGCAAAACCGTATCTACCATATGCTCCAGGACTTTGGGGCCGGCCAGGTTGCCTTCTTTGGTGATATGACCGATGAGCAAAACCGGAATTTGTGAGGTCTTTGCCAATCGCATTAACTCCCCCGCTGTTTCACGAATTTGCGAAATACTTCCCGGTGAGGAATCCAGCGTATCGGTGTAAAGCGTTTGGATGGAATCAACAATTAGGACTTGCGGCGTAACCGACTCGATTTGTTTTAAAATATCTGTGGTAAAAGTTTCGTTCAGTATAAAACAGTTTTCACTGGTTATTCCCAGTCGGTCGGCACGCATTTTTATTTGTTGCTGACTTTCTTCTCCTGAAACATAAAGCGTTCGTAACCCGTTCATGTTTAGGGCGGTTTGAAGCATCAGTGTAGATTTTCCAATGCCTGGTTCGCCGCCAATCAGCACTACAGAACCCGGAACAAGACCACCACCCAGCACACGGTTGAGCTCCTTATTTCGGGTGTCAAGTCGTTCTTCTTTTTCAGATGAAATCTCATGAACCGGAGTGGGTTTTGCTTTCTTATCCCCCCTTTTTATCCCGTGTTTTTTATCATTGCCCCGGCTGATAATTTCCTCGGCGAAGGTGTTCCATTCTCCGCATGACGGACATTTGCCCAGCCATTTTGAAGACTGGTAGCCGCAGTTCTGACAGAAATATGTGGTCGTCGTTTTTGCCATAGGGATACAAATTTAGGATAAAATCGAAAAGAAAATGGTTCGTCAATAAAATTGATCACTTTATGTTTTGAGCTTGAATTTGTTGCCAGATTATCGTTTCCGTAAGCAAATTATTTTAAAAATGTTTTGTAAAATCCATTGTTTTAAAACGGTTGAATCAGAATTTTGTGGAAGTAGATATTGTATGATATAGAAAATCTTTACATAATTGTTATTATTTGTTATTTGCTGCTTTGAAAATGCGTAAAAAGATTAAATTTGTCAGTTATTGTAATTTTTACACCTGAAGAAAATATAGTTGATTGCATGAAGCTTAGAAGAGTACTACTCATTTTGTTTATATCGGTTTCCGTTCCGGGAATGATTCTTGCCCAGGCAAACAGTCCGGAACTCCCGGGAAGGTACAAGAATTACACACTGCTTCCCAATGGATGGAAACTGAGCCCTCAGGGTGTGCAGGTTCCCATCGGAGAACTTCCTTTGAATATGGTGGTGACCAAAGGCGGTCATTTTGCCATTACTTCCAACAGTGGTATGGGGGAGAATTCACTTTCTATCGTTGACCTGAGAAGTAAGAAGGAAGTTCAAAGACTAATCATTGATAATACCTGGGTGGGTCTGACTTTTGGGAAAAATGATAAAATGCTTTATGTTTCAGGTGGTAACGATAATAAAGTTTTTGTTTATCATTTCAATAATGGAAAATTGTCACCCAACGGCAGTATTAAGGTGGGTGCAAAATTTCCCAAAGGAAAAATTTCTATTACCGGTCTGGCTTATTTTAAAAAGAAACGTGAACTATTGGCTGTTTCCCAGAAGAGTAATAGCCTGTATGTGATTAGTCTGAAAAAAAGGAAGGTGATAAAAAAGGTTGAAATGCCGGGAAAATGTTATGAAGTGAAAATCGGCCCGGCCCAGAATAATGCTTTCGTTTCCATCTGGGGGAAATCTTCTGTGGTTCAAATCAACCTGAAAGATTTTAGTATCAGCAAGGTTTATAAAACGGGCGATCATCCTAACGAAATGGCCATAACAAAGGATGGGGGCAGGTTGTTTGTTGCTAATGCCAATAATAACAGTGTTACGGTTATTGATTTAAAGGATCAAAAAGTAAGTGAGACCATCATCACCTCTTTGATCCCCGATGCGCCATATGGCAGCACTCCTGATGCGCTAACGCTGATGTCAAAAGATAAAAAACTCTTGGTTGCGAACGCCGACAATAATTATCTGGCTCTTTTTGATATCAGTAAAAAAGAACATGCCAAGAACCTGGGATTTATTCCGGTAGGATGGTATCCTACAGCAGTAAAATTTGTTCCTAAGACCGAGCAGATTATTGTTGCCAACGGCAAAGGCATTTCATCGCGTGCCAATCCGGATGGACCTAACCCTACCAAAAGAAAGCCTAAAAATTGGCACCAGAATTATTCGGGAACCATGTTTATGGGCACACTTTCTATCATTAATAATCCAAATTCCAAAAAACTGGCCTTACTGAGCAAAAGAGTTTACGACAATACTCCATATATTCATAAGTCGATACAAAATCCTGATCATCAAAATATTATTCCTGTAGATTATAAAAACGGGCCAAGCTCCAAAATCAAACACGTATTTTATATTATTCGTGAAAACCGCTCTTATGATCAGGTTATGGGTGATGTAAGAGAAGGCAACGGCGATCCGGCATTGTGTCTTTTCGGAAAGAAAATTACACCCAATGCACACCGGCTTGTCAAGGATTTTACGCTGTACGATAATTTTTATGTTGATGCAGAAGTCAGCGCAGATGGCCATAACTGGTCCACGGCGGCTTACGCTACTGATTACGTAGAAAAGCTTTGGCCTGTAAATTACGGAAGGCGTGGAGCCAGTTATGATTTTGAAGGCGGTGTTCCTGCCGCAGCTCCTTCCTCAGGTTATATTTGGAATGATGTGCTGGGGCATCATGAATCTTTCCGCGATTACGGGGAATTTGTGAACCTCAGACCCAATAAAAAAGGCTTTTACATTCCCCGGGACAAAGATTTGCTTCCTGTTACCTGTTTAAGATATCCCGGCTTTGATTTAAGAACTTCTGATTTATATCGCTATAAGATTTGGAAGCATGACTTTGATAGTCTCATAAGTATCAATAAGGTGCCGGCTTTATCCCTGATGCGGCTTCCCAACGATCATTGCTGGGCAACCGTCCCCGGAAAGCTGACACCACTGGCTTATGTAGCTCAGAATGATGACGCGCTGGGCAAATTAGTGGATCATATTTCACACAGTAAAATCTGGAAAAACAGCATCATATTTGTTTTGGAAGATGATGCTCAAAACGGACCTGACCATGTGGATGCCCATCGTTCTGTTTTGCTGGTCATTGGTCCTTATGTGAAACGCCATTATGTGGATCATACATTATATACCACTTCAGGTGTTTTGAAAACAATAGAATTGATATTGGGCTTACCGCCTATGACACAATATGATTTGGCTGCAAACCCCATTATGAAATCAATAACGGATTCGGCCAATATTAAGCCATATGTAGCACTGCCTCCTGAGACTGATATTCATAGTAGAAACAGTAGGGATGCGTATGACGCAAAGCTGAGTAAAAAGTTGAATTTTACCCGTGAGGATGCAGTTCCCGACGGTCTTTACAACAAAATTTTGTGGAAGGCCGTCAAGGGAAAGAATGCCACGGTTCCGGCTCCTGTGCATAGTGCTTTTGTCCAGGAACATGCTGCCCCCGATAACGATTGAATTTAATGTTTATAGGATGAGGAGAAAATATGATGCGTAGTTTTTTGGGGTTTAAATGTCAATATCATGGTGTGTTGCCATTTCTAATTATTTTTGTAAAATTTTTTGAATGAGCCGTAAGATTATTTTTAGTTTGGATGCAGGTGGAACAAACTTAGTTTTTTCTGCCATTGAAGAGGGAAGAGTTTTAGATCAAACCCTAACACTGCCTTCCCAATCGGATTCGTTGGAGACATTTTTTTTGAAGTTAAAACAGGGCTTTTCAGGTTTGGGAAAAAAATTGGGGGTGCATGCTGCTGCCTTAAGTTTTTGTTTCCCCGGTCCGGCAGACTACGAAGCCGGAATTATTGGAAAACTGGAAAATATGCCTTTTTTTACAGGTGGAATCCCTCTGGCAAGAATGCTTGAGAATGTATTCAAAATACCGGTTTTTATTAATAACGATGGCGACTTATTCGCATTGGGTGAAGCTTTGGGCGGTCTATTGCCGCAAATTAACCAACAAGCTTCAAAGCATTATAAAAATTTACTGGGCGTAACGCTGGGCACTGGTTTTGGTGGCGGTATTGTTATGAACCAGGGACTATTTTCCGGGGATAATTCGGCTGCTTCAGAAATTAATCGGTTTTCCAGTTTTATGAATCCCGGTCAAAGTGTTGAAGAAGTAGTGAGTATTCGGGGAATCAAAAGACTTTACGGAGACTTTGCCGGCATTTCTTTTGAAGAAACGCCCAATCCTTATAATATTTTTCAAATCGGTATAGGTAATTTAGCCGGAAATAAAGATGCGGCTCTCAAAGCATGGAATATTTTTGGCGATGTGCTGGGCAATGCATTAGCCAATGCTGCTACGCTTACCGACAGTTGTGTAGCCATCGGAGGAGGTATTTCAGGAGCTCACCTTTTGTTTATGCCTGCAGTGATGAAACATATGAATGGCACTTTTAAACGTATTGATGGTCAGACTCTTCCGCGCATGGAATCTGTCGCGTATAACTGGGAGAATGAGTCTGATAGAAAGGAATTTCTGAAAGATGAAACTGTAAGGGTAGAAGTTCCATTTTCAGATCAGACACAAAGCTATCAGTCGAAAAAAAAGATTGCTGTGGGTATTTCCAGACTGGGAACCTCAAAAGCTGTGGCTTTGGGCGCTTATGTTTATGCAGCTCGCAAACTTGGTTTTTCTGAACAGCTTTTTCTGCTGAACAAGGAAGACTAATCAAAACTAATAGCGATTTATTTAAATTAGGAGGCCTGGCTTATCTCAAGGTAAGTTCATCCCAGGAATAAAAAGTATCAAAACCTTTTTGATGGAGATATTTTTTGAAATAGGCTTGAGGTAAATCCGTGGTCATGAGTACAAAATCACCACCCCAGGCACCCAGCGATTTTACCAAGCCCTGATGGTCTGCAAAAATCATTTGTTTTACAGGTTCCACACCTAAAACAGAAGACATAATCTTTTCATGTTCTTCCAGTAAACGTTCGAATTCTTCCAGCTTCTGAACTTTGGCTACCGATTCAGCTATTTTAGAAATCTTGTCTTTTTCCAGGTTGCCAAAACGGGCCTTTTGTTTGAAAACTTCAATACTGTCGGTAGTCCGTTGCTTGTGCCCGAGATAGACAAAATACAAATTTTCAGTAAAAGGAAATGGAAGGTTAACTTCTTCTGAGACAGGTCTTCCGTCAATTAGTTGATAAAACAGAGGCTTTTTGCTTCTGGCGCAGGCAATATCGTAACCGGAACCTCCTAAAACAGTTCGTTGTAAAATAAAAGGATCGATTTCTGCCCAATAAGCCAGGTTGGAAACCAGCGTAGAGCTGGAGCCAAATCCGAATTCACTATCGAATTCGAGGTTTGTTTCTGCTTTATAACTTTGGGAACCATCTAAAAATCCAGGAGCCATTTTCTGACCAGCTTTCAGTAATTTCTGAAGGTTTGAGGCCAAACCAGAATTGGACGTCTCAATTAAAGATAACTCGGGGAGTTTGAAACTAGCCCGGAACCAGAAACCATCTGTTTTAAAGGCTTCCCATTCCAAAACCGGAAAATCACTTACTGCTTTTTGTTGAACTTTTAAATTTTGCCCTTTGTTAATTGGGGTGGCCAACGCTTTAGCACCTTCCAAAACAAGATATTCTCCCGTAAGGAGCAATTTTCCATGAGCATGCCAGGTTGTGAAATCGGGCATCAGACGTGACGTAATTTTTTAATGTAGTCGCCAACCAGGGCGAAAGAAACGGTCTTTTCTTCGAAATATGCAGCAGCCAGTTGTTTTTCTTCTTCTGTAGCTTTGAAATGATTTAGAATGTTCATCAGGTGCATCTTCATGTGTCCCACCTGAATTCCTTTGGTTACAAGTGACCGAACAGCAGAAAAATTATTGGCCAGACCCACGGCTGCAATGATCATCATGAGTTCTGGAGAAGAAGGTTTCCCCAACATCTCCAAAGAATGTTTGGCCAGCGGATGTAAAGAAGTCAGTCCGCCAACAGTTCCAAGTGCCAGTGGCAGCTCCAGTTCGTATTTAAACCGGTCTTTGGATAATTCTACATGGGAAAGACTTTGATAATGCCCCGTCCGTGTGGCATAGGCATGTCCGGCAGCTTCGATGGCCCGGAAATCATTACCGGTAGCAATGGCTACTGCATCAACGCCATTAAAAATTCCCTTGTTATGTGTGGTGGCACGGAACGTGTCTATCTCAGCAATTTTTACAGCCGTTTCAAATTTCTTAGCAAACTCCTTACCTGTCATGGTTTTGTCAACCTTGTCAAGTTCCTTATAATCACATTCTACCCAGGCTTTAACCAGACAATTAGGTGTGTAATTGGAAAGAATTGACATAATGACATTGACTTCTTTTTCTTTACCCTCAAAAACGGGTTGAGTATAAAAGAACTCTTTGAGAACTTTGGCAAACTCTTCCAGACAAGAATTTATAAAGTTAGCCCCCATCGAGTCTTTGGTGTCAAAAGTCACCTTAATTTGGTAATAATCAGCTAGTTTATTTCTTAAATCTATCAGCTCAAAATCAAGGATGCCGCCTCCTCTCTTTTCCATGTTTGCTGTGATAGATTTGGCGCTTTCACGGAAACGTTTCTTCAAATCATCAAAAGCAGAAACCAATTTTGACTTACTGCCTTTCCATAAAAAATGAACTTGTCCTTCTTTTACGGTATCAACAACCTCTGCGTGAAAACCACCGTGCTCAGACCAGAATTTGGCACTGGCTGAGGCAGCCGCTACGACAGAACTCTCTTCAATGACCAAAGGAACCACATAAGTATGTCCGTTGACCATTACGTTGGGAGCTACGCCGTAAGGGATGTAAAAATTAGTGAGGGTGTTTTCGCTGAATTCATCAAAGACTTTTTGCTTTTCCGGATCGGCATACCAGAAACTTTTCAAAAGATCAATGGCCTCTAACTGATTGTCCATCAATTCAGAGACAATTTTCAGTTTGTCTTCTTTCAGTAACTTGGAAAACCCCTTTATGATGAGATCTCTTTTCCTTGGCATCTTTTCAGATTCTTAATGAGTTTATTCATTACTCTCTCAAAAAGAGAATCCTAAACCCAGGATGAATTTTTAGTTAGATCGAGCAAATTTAATATAAAAACCCTCTGGATGTTATAAAAAGCTCCGATTAATTCATTTTCAGGGAACGCATTGGCAAAAAAATTGTCTTATAAGTCAGGCCCCAGTTCTATTTCGTTTGCACGGAAATACTGTTATTAAAACGCAATTATAACCGGTTTTAGTATTCCTCTTCGTTAAAGAAAAAGTCTTCTTTGGTGGGATATTCGGGCCAAATGTCTTCAATCTTCTCAAAGACTTCTTCCTCATCTTCAAGTTCTCTCAGGTTTTCAATAACCTCTGCTGTCACACCCGTACGAAGGCACCATTCGATAAGCTCATCTTTGGTCGCCGGCCAAGGTGCATCTTCCAATTTTGAAGCTAATTCCAAAGTCCAATACATTGCTTAAAAGTTATCGTTTAATTTTTTGCAAAAGTAATTTTTTTTTAATACGAAGCAACAAAAATTGCACAAACCTGAAATCCCTCAAGAACGTGGTTTCCAAAGGGATTCTTCTACGCCAAAATCTTGTGAAAATTTTCTTGCTAATACAAAAAGGTAATCTGAAAGACGATTCAGGTAGGAAATAGTGATTGGAGGAACCGGAAAAGACTCGTTAAGTTTAATCACCAGGCGCTCGGCACGACGGCAAACGGTTCTGGCAACGTGGCAGTAAGATACCGCTAAATGACCGCCCGGAAGAATAAAAGAAGTAAGTTCCGGAAGGTTTTTGTTCATAGCATCGATTTCTTTTTCCAGAAGTGTAATATCCTCTTCTTCTAATCCCGGTAAAGATTTCAAATGCCTTTCGGAATCAACCGCCAGAATACTTTCCATAGTAAAGAGTCGATCCTCGATTTCCAAAAGAGTTTCTTTGCTGTGGGCATCAATCTCGTGGTCCCTGATGAGCCCGATAAAAGCATTTAATTCGTCCACAGTTCCGTAAGCTTCGATGCGATCATCATATTTGGGCACTCGCATACCTCCAATTAAAGATGTGGTTCCCCGATCACCGGTTTTGGTGTATATTTTGCGTCCATTGCTCATGCACGGTAAGTTTTAGGCGGTAACCGATTTTTTGCTGCTTCGCAGAATATTTTTGTTTTGATAGTCGTTGTCGACCTGTCCGTCACGCAGGCGGATGATTCTGTGGGCGTGCTCCGCTATGTCCTCTTCGTGGGTTACCAGCACAATGGTATTTCCTAACGCATGGATTTCTTCGAGCAAACCAATAATTTCTACGGATGTTTTAGAATCCAGGTTTCCCGTGGGCTCATCTGCCAAAATAATTGATGGTTTGTTGACCAAAGCGCGGGCCACTGCAACACGCTGACGCTGTCCTCCTGAAAGTTCGTTGGGCTTATGATTCATCCTGTCCGAAAGCTGGACACTTTCCAAGGCTTCTACAGCAATCCTTTCGCGGTCCTGCTTGGAAATACCTGCATAAATCAAGGGAAGCATCACATTTTCCAGCGCTGTCGATCTTGGCAAAAGATTAAAGGTCTGGAAAATAAAACCGATTTCTCTGTTTCTGATTTCAGCAAGTTGATTATCTGTCCTTTGACTGACATCCATGCCGTTCAGGAAATAACTTCCGCTAGTGGGGGTATCCAGGCAGCCCAGCATATTCATGAGTGTTGATTTTCCCGAACCCGAAGGTCCCATCATGGCTACAAATTCATTTTTGTTGATGCTTAAATCTATTTCGCGCAAAGCCCTTACAAGGATAGTACCAACCTGGTAGTTTTTAACGACTTTGTTCAGGCGAATAATTTCTTTTGCCATATTCTAAATTATTAGGAAACAAAGGTAAGAATAAAGTTTTATCAAAGGGGTGTTATAAATAGTCGGAAAAGATTTGTCAGAGCGAATTTCCATTTAATTTCCGGTGGCCAGTCATTTATGGTTATCTCTGAATTACCTAAGCATGTGTATCAGGTTTTGTGCTTTCCGGAAGCAGGCTTAGTATTTTATCAATTTGACCAATCACTTTGGTCACGTCTTGACTACAATCATTATAATTGTCATAGTTCAGGATTAGAATTTTAAGCGCTTTGGTTTTTCTGAAAAACGCGTTCTGATTATCAAGGATTACAATTTTACCGAACTTAAATTCCTTTACGTGATTTTCAAGTAACGGTAACCACAGATTGTTAAAGGCAAATTCAATATCGCCCAACATCTGTATGGTTTGATTTACCTGGTCATCATAATATTTACCCAGTTCTAATCTAAGCTTATTATTACTAATTATTTCTAATCCTTTCGATTTCAGTACTTCATAGGAATTTGTTCGGGGGTGAAAGCGGGTAAATCGTGCTACATCTGCAAGCCAGTATGGGATACTATCCCGGTCAGTAATTCTCTTGATTGAATCCAGCAATTGGTTTGATGCATAAATAGCCTTTTTGTTAATCTTATTGATTTCAACCAGGCTCTCCCTGTCACGTATCAGATTTTCCCTGATTTGACCGAGGATTTCTCTTTCGAAAACCCTATCTTTTTGGCGCTCGTTCCAATTGTTTACCTGCAATGCGATTAAAATGCCGATGACAACCAGCAGGATTTCTCCGATGGCATACCGAAGGTAAGCCGGCACTTTATTTTCGGCCGCCAATTGTTTGCGGATATTTCTAAAAATTTTCATTTTTGGTTTAATTCTGTTTCGATATGTTTTAACAATTGTTCTGCTTTTGCCTTTAATTTTTCATCGCCTGCTTTTTGGAGATCGGCCAAACCATATCTAAAAGCAACATTGTTAATGAACTCCAGTCTTAATTTTGGTTCATTGAGATTTTGAATGGCGATGGTTTTTAGGGCCTTGTCTTTAACAGTGATAAAATTCAACTGTAAACGTTTTTGAAATTTACTTCTCATTCTTTTGGAAAAAGAGGAAAATGCAAAGTTGCTGTTCTTTATCACGTTTCTTACAACAATCTGGTCCACCAGATTGTTGTTATTATTCATTGTATTGTTGGCAAAGCCTTGTATATATTGGTTAAATTCCATTAGTTCTTTTTTTAGTGTTTCATTATCTATAATATTGATTTCCCCGGAATTTATCATTTCTAAAAGGGTTGTGTTAGCATTGGTAAAGGTCATTCTTATACTGAGGTCGTTTATTTTTGGAAATATGGAATCCATTTTTTTGAACCCGCCATTTTGCTCATAATGTGATACTATGTCTTTGCAATCCTGTAGGATGACATCTTCAAAACTGATGTACCTGTCTTGTGACTTTATTTGTTTTTTTAAATCTATACTTAAATTCTGCAAATCAATGGTTTCCTGTTTCTTTTGCTTCTGGTGTTCGTTCCAATTATTCACCTGTAAGGCAATTAAAATACCGATAACTACCAGCAGGATTTCACCGATGGCATAGCGTAGATATTTCATTGCATTATTATCGGCAGCCAGTTTAAGTCTTTGTTTCCTGAATATTTTCATTGTTTAAATAAATAGTGTTTTAATGAAGTTCTTTATCAATCAGCTGAATCAGATGTTTCGTTTTTTCTTGCAGGTCCCGGCAGAGATTGTAGATAGTTTGAGATACCAATTTTCTGGTTACAAGCTGATTTTTTAGTTCCATTCGCTTTTCCGGACTGATCTTTTGGTCCTTTTCAATTTTCCCGTTCCTGCTCAATTTGATATTCAATGAATTACTGGTAACAAAAGCGCCAAATTCACTATCGGTATTAAACAAATTGTCATTATTGATTACCTGTGTGACATAATCTAATCGTTGATAATATCGAACAATGGCATTTTTCAGGCTGGAATTTCTGATCAGCTTTTTCCCTCCGGCGTTATCCAAACTGATATAACTTGTTTTGTTTTCGACAAAAGTCAGCCGCCAGGTTAATTTTAGGAGTAGTGAATCCAGTTTTTCTATCGATAATGAAGACTTCAGAAATAAAGCGGCCGTGTCGGTTTCTGCAATTATGACACTTTCAAATTGAAGCTGCTCGTTGATGATTCCCTGCTGTAAAACCAAATCGGAT
>CAZGZO010000054.1:0-13561 GCA_964529695.1 uncultured Lentimicrobiaceae bacterium | reverse complement strand
CCCGCGACCCCGACCTTGGCAAGGTCGTGCTCTACCAACTGAGCTATTCCCGCGTTGCAAAAGCGGATGCAAATGTAGAAATTTTTTTATTTACTGAAAATAAAATCAACTTTTTTCGCACCTTTTTTTGAAAATTATCGGATTTGTTTTCCTTTTTCACCTGATCCTCGCAGTAAGTTTTTGATTTCGTTGAGCTTCATGAGAGCTTCTACCGGGGTCAGTGTTTCAATATCCGTGTTTATTATTTCTTCTTTTATCTGCTGAAGCAAAGGATCGTCGAGTTGGATAAAACTTAGCTGAAAATCCTGTGCAGCCGGGACGTTTTCTCCTGATTTATCTAATTCGTTGTTAGCGTGTGTTTTTTCCAGTACTTCCAACAATTGTCTGGCTCTTTTCAGAACCTTTTGCGGCATCCCGGCCATTTCTGCCACATGAATTCCAAAACTATGCTCACTGCCGCCTTTTTTTAGCTTTCGCATGAAAATGACTTTATTTCCTACTTCTTTGATGGAAATATGAAAGTTTTTGATGCGTGGCATAGTGGCTTCCATTTCGTTCAGTTCGTGATAATGTGTTGCGAACAAAACTTTGGCTTTAAATGCCGGATGGTTGTGAAGAAATTCAGCAATGGACCAGGCAATGGAAATTCCGTCGTAGGTACTGGTTCCTCTTCCGATTTCATCCAATAACAACAAACTTCTGTTAGATAGATTATTCAGGATGCTAGCCGTTTCATTCATCTCTACCATAAATGTAGATTCCCCCGAAGAGATGTTGTCAGAAGCTCCCACACGACTGAAAACTTTGTCCACCAACCCGATTTTAGCTGCATCTGCCGGAACATAAGACCCAATTTGAGCCATTAGAACAATGAGCGCAACCTGTCTCAAAAGCGCCGATTTTCCAGACATGTTTGGCCCTGTTAAAATTATGAT
The DNA here is from genome assembly GCA_964529695.1 of uncultured Lentimicrobiaceae bacterium. GTDB lineage: Bacteria > Bacteroidota > Bacteroidia > Bacteroidales > F082 > Sulfidibacterium. The sequence goes on along the minus strand of CAZGZO010000054.1, from coordinate 12,626 downwards.
CTGCTGCTTTTTGATATCCAGGAAAAGATCATTGGGAATGTAATGCTCATCTGGAGGCATATTTCTTTCAATTACCGGATGTCGGCCTTGTTTGATATCCAAAGCGTAATCTTCTGTAATTTCAGGTCGCTCGTATTTATTTTCAACTGAAAGGACAGCAAATGAAACCAGACAGTCCAATGCTGCAATCAGTGAAGCATCTAACTGGATGGGTTTTACAAAAGTGGTTGTATGTCTTAGTAATTCTTCAAATAAACGTTGTTCAATGATTTGTATTTTGTCTTCAGCGCCCAGAATTTTTTGTTCGTATTCTTTTAACTCCTCAGTTATGTAACGTTCGGCATTGGTAAGGGTTTGTTTTCTTTCCCAATCTTCCGGTACTTTATCTTTGTGTGTGTTGGTGACCTCCAGATAATATCCAAATACATTATTAAAACCAATTTTCAGAGAAGGAATTCCTGTTCGCTGGCTTTCCCTTTGCTGGATTTGTTTCAGAAAATCTTTTCCCGAAAAGGAGATTTTCCGTAATTCGTCCAGCTCATCTGAAACTCCATCTGCAATTACGTTACCTTTATTTAGCATCACTGGAGGATCTTCAAAAAGTTCATTTTCCAGCTTATTTGCAAGAGAAGAACAAGGATTAATCTGTTCCGCAATCTTTTCCAGAGCAGCTAAACCACTGCCAGCACAGATATTTTTTATTTCCGAGACAGAATGGAGGGCGTTTTTCAGATGGATGAGTTCACGGGGGTTGGCCCTGAAAGCGGAGACTTTAGAAATAAGGCGCTCCATATCGCCGATTTTTTTGAACTCGGTCTTTAGCTTTTCGATTGTTTCAGGTTGTGACCTGAAAAATGTCACCATGTCCAACCGATCCTCAATTTCCTTTTTGTTTTTCAGAGGCAGTGTAATCCAACGCCTCATAAGCCGGGCGCTCATGGGAGAATCTGTCCTGTCTATTACATCAAGTAAAGATTTTCCACCTGGGAAAAGTGGGTGAACCAGTTCCAGATTCCGTATGGTAAAATGATCAAGCCAGACATAGTTCCCTTCGTCAATCCGGCTTATATTTGAAATATGATCGAGCCTGTCGTGATGTGTTTCATATAAATAATGTAATGCAGCACCAGCGGCAACGGTTCCTGATAGGAAATCTTCTATTCCGAATCCTTTCAGCGAATTGGTTTTAAAATGTCGTGTCAGCAACTCATAGGCGAAGTCCTTGGTGAAAACCCAGTCATCGAAAAAGGTTAGGTAGAATTTATTCCCAAAATCTTCCAGAAACTGCATTCTTTTTTGTCGTTGGACAATTACTTCACTAGGTGCCAGGGCCTGTAGCAATTTATCTATGTAATCCTTATTTCCTTCAGCAATGAAAAATTCTCCCGTTGAAATATCAAGCAAAGCGATTCCTGAGATTCCTGAAGTGAGATGCACGGCAGCCAGGAAATTATTTTCCTTCTGCTCCAACACATTGTCATTCATGGAAACGCCCGGTGTTACCAACTCTGTCACTCCTCTTTTTACAATCTTTTTGGTGAGTTTGGGATCCTCAAGCTGGTCGCAAATTGCTACCCGGTAACCGGCCCTGACAAGTTTTGGAAGATAAGTATCCAAGGCGTGATGCGGAAAACCGGCTAACTCAACAAAACTTGCTGATCCGTTTCTCCTTTTCGTTAACACAATACCAAGAACAGAGGAAGTTTTGATGGCGTCTTCCCCAAAAGTCTCATAAAAATCACCAACACGAAACAGCAAAAGTGCATCCGGATATTTTGCTTTGACAGCATTGTACTGCTTCATTAAAGGTGTCTCCACATATTTTGCCATACTTCCTGAAAAATTTTTGTACAAATGTAACAAATGACTAAAATCATTTTGGTATAAAAAATAAGATTTATAGTTGTCGCATGACTTCCATGTGGCTTCTTGAAATATTAGAAATGGAATAACTATGTACCTTTGCGCGAATACTTAATTGACATGAGAAAATTATCAAATGAAGAGTTGAACCGCCTGGATGTTGAGGGGTACAAATCAGCTACTAAAAATCCGGTAGTAATTGTGTTGGATAATATACGCAGCTTGAACAATATTGGTTCTGCGTTCAGAACATCGGATGCATTTCGTGTTGAAGCTGTTTATTTGTGCGGAATCACAGCTGTACCTCCTCATCGTGATATTCAAAAGACGGCGCTTGGAGCTACGGAATCTGTTGATTGGAAGTATTTTAAAACAACTAGAGAAGCTGTTGCCGAATTAAAAAGCCTATCATTTCATGTTGTTTCCTTAGAGCAGGCAGATAAAAGTATTGATTTACAGAATTTTAACATTATCCCCCAAGAAAACTATGCCTTTATCTTTGGAAATGAAATAAAAGGTGTTGATGATGAAATAGTTAGATTATCTGATGATGTTGTGGAGATCCCTCAATTCGGAACGAAACATTCTCTTAACATATCTGTGAGCGTGGGAATAGTCTTATGGAATTACTTCCTTAAAACCAATACTTTATAATATTTTTAATGTATTTGAACTTTTTCGTTTAATTTTCAAATTACTTTTTGCTGGAATAATAAATTTTATATCTTTGCGTATATGTAAAGGGAAGGTGTAGTATGTCTTCTCGAGTTCTCATGATTAAAAATTATTTTTTATTTCTAATACTTACAGATATGAAAAAAGTTACCACCTTATTAAACAAAGTACTTTTTTTAAGCCTTTTGTTAGCGGTTCCGGTCATGTTTTACGGACAGAATGCTAATAATAAGGATAATAAAAATGAGAAAAAGAAAACAACCACTGTTTTTACCCCTCATTTCTTCCTTCAAGGTGATTTTGGCTTTAGCTGGCCTTGGGCTGATGTATCAACCACACATGTGGTACCCGATCTTAGGAGCAATGTGTTTAACGTTGACGGAAATGTGGCCTTGGGTTACCAGTTTAATAGCTGGATGAGCCTTTATGGAAACTTTTACCGTGGTTTTGCTAATGGTAGACTTTCTGCCGGTAAGAATTCATTACCACGCTTAGGTAATAAGAGCCTGTTATTTAAATCAGATTTTTTCGGACCTGAGTTGAACTTAGGATTTAATCTTTCTAACATTATTGGTGGTACTAAAGATCGCAAATTCTTCATTGGCGCTCATGTGGGACTTGGACAGATTCAGTGGAAGTCACAGCTCTTCAATGGTACCACAGGTGCATTTATCCAATCAATTGGTTATGACAACGCATTTGACAATGCGATGTCTAAAATCGGAACCGGCTGGCAGGGAAAAGGTTTTCATAAACGTAAAATTGCCATGGATATTCCAATCGGGGTCAACCTCAATTATAAAATAAATGATACGTGGACTCTTTATGGAGATTACACTTATTCCTGGCTTGATACTGATATTTTGGATGGTATTACTTCAGGCGGTCATGATGCCCTTTTAAGAGCTAACTTAGGTCTCCGTTTTAACCTGAATAATGCTTTCTCCGGCATTAAAGCCATGGCTAATAAATTTGACCAAAACGTAAAAATGACCGCTACTCCTAATCCTTTGGTTAAAAAAGGAAAAGATATTGCTGTTAAAATTGACGGAACCGTTGCTCCTAAATACTTTAACAAAAAGGCTGTCGTCATGATTCAACCCATTTATACATACCAGGGTGGTCAAACATTGTTGAAACCTATTGTTTTGAAAGGTGAAGAAGCAGGTGGTAACGGTCAGCCTATAAATTATGCTAATGGCGGCTCATTTAGTTATACTGCTAGTATTCCTTATAAAAAAGGTATGGAGGTAGCTGATTTACATGCTGCACCTGTTGTTTATATGGCCACAGGACAAGACTTTGCTTCTGCTAAAGAAGCTCTTACTAGCGGAAGAAAGGCTGTTCAAGTGCCAGACAGAAAATTAGATGTAGGTACCATTATTACTGCAAATAGTGTGCAGAAAGTTCCATTTGGAAGTGAAGCAAAACAAATGGCTCCTGTAAAATCAGGAAATGGATTTGTTTACAAGTTTGCTCCGAGCGGATATCAGAAAGTTACTGTAAAAACAACTGAATCTTCCATTCACTTTAAAGTTAATGTTGCCAAACTTGATTGGGGTTTGAAACTTAATAGAAACAAGGACAACTATGATGCTTTAAAGAATAATCTTGCTGACTTCCATAAGGGCTGGGCTGTGAAAGGTATTGAAATTGACGGATGGGCTTCTCCTGAAGGACCTTCTTCCTTCAATAATACACTTTCAGGTTATCGTGCTCAAACAGCAAAAAAATATATTGAAGCAAAAATCAGAAGAGAGCTTCGTAAAAAAGACAACGGATTTGCATTCAAGAGTTTGAAGGATGTTTCTATCAATACCGTTGCTAACGGTCCTGACTGGAACGGATTTATGGATGCTGTTAAAAAATCTGATATAAAAGACAGGTCTGCAATCGTGAATGTTATCAACTCACAAGTTGAAAATCAGAGACAATCAGAAATTGAGAAAATGATTGCTGTTTATCCTCAGATTAAGAAAGAAGTTCTTCCTTCATTAAGACGTGCTGTTATCAAGGTTAATGCCTTCGAACCTAAGAAGACCGATGCTGAGATTTTGCAAATGGCAACTAGTTCTGATTATTCTAAATTGAGCGTACACGAATTGCTCTACGCAGCAACACTGACGAAAGATTTGAATACGAAGGTTGAGATTTATAAGAATCTCATGAACAAAGAACCTCGTTGCTGGAGAGCAGTTGCCAATGCTGGTGCTGTTGAAACAGCTATGGGTAACTATAATGAAGCCAAGACACTTTTGATGAAAGCAGAAAAAATGAATCCAAAATCTGCTGAAGTTGAAAATAATATGGGTATCCTACAGGCTAAGATGGGAAATTATAGCGAAGCTGTGAAGTCCTTTAATAAAGCACAGGAGTTGGGTGCTGATGAAAATTACAATCTGGGTATTATGAATATTGTAGAAGGTAATTATCAGAAAGCGGTTAACCTACTCAACGGATACAGCTGTGATTACAATTTGGGTCTTGCTGAGTTGATGAACGGCGATAATGATGCAGCAAACAAAACCTTGCAATGTGCTCCGGAAAATGCTAATACTGATTATTTGTTAGCCGTATTGAATGCACGTGAAGGAAATAAATCAGCTATGCTCAGTTACCTGACAAAATCTATTAAAATGGATAGTAGTATGGCTTCTAAAGCTGCTCAGGATGCTGAATTCCACAAATATTTCAATGAACCAGACTTTAAAGCCTTGGTAAAATAATTGAAGTTAATTAATAACAACATTATAAAGAGGGAGTCTCGATGGCTCCCTCTTTTTTTTATGTACCATAATTGACGAAGCTATTTTAATTTTAGGATTGATTATCTTTGTCGAAAAATTAGTCATGACGGATATTCATAAATCAAAAGACTTGCCCAAAATAACAACTCATGTACTTCAGGAGATGAAGCTCAGGGGAGAAAAAATAGCCATGTTAACCGGTTATGACTATTCTATGGCCAGGCTTTTGGATGAAGCTGGAGTAGATGTTATTTTGGTTGGCGATTCTGCTTCTAATGTAATGGCCGGATATACAACAACACTCCCTATAACCCTGGATCAGATGGTTTATCATGCATCTTCTGTGATGAGGGCAGTGAAAAGGGCCTTGGTTGTTGTTGACCTTCCTTTTGGTTCTTATCAGGGAAACTCTAAGGAAGCCCTTAACTCTGCGGTGAAAATTATGAAAGAGTCAGGCGCCAACGCCGTTAAAATGGAAGGTGGACAGGAAATTGCAGAATCCATAGATAGGATTCTCAGCGCAGGAATTCCTGTTTTAGGCCATTTAGGATTGACTCCTCAGTCTATCAATAAATTTGGAACGTATGTTGTCCGTGCCCGGGAAGAGAAAGAAGCTCAAAAACTTAAAGAGGATGCTAAGTTTTTAGAAGAAGCCGGCTGTTTTGGGGTTGTCCTTGAGAAAATACCAGCAAAATTGGCTACTGAGGTTACAGCTTCTATTAAAATTCCAACAATTGGTATTGGAGCCGGTCCTAATGTTGACGGACAGGTGCTGGTTTTGCATGATATGCTGGGTATTAATCAGGAGTTTTCACCAAGGTTTTTGAGAAGATATCACAACCTTCATGATGAAATTATTGGTGCATTTCTATCCTATATTCGTGATGTAAAGGCCGGCGATTTCCCCAATAATAAGGAACAATATTAAAGTGTTGTAAATCAGATTTTTAACATGTCTAAGCTTTCGCTTGAAGAAAGAGTGTTGTATGAAGATAATCACCTTATAATTCTGAATAAAGAGCCATCTGAAATTGTTCAGGGTGATAAGACAGGGGACGAGCCTGTGAGCGAGAAGCTCAAATCCTTTTTGAAAATTAAATATCACAAACCTGGAAATGTGTTCCTGGGTGTAGTTCATCGTCTTGATCGCCCGGTTAGCGGAGCTGTTGTTTTTGCCAAAACCAGCAAAGCACTGGCACGAATGAATGAACTTTTAAAAAATAGGGAATTACAGAAAACTTACTGGGCTATTGTGAAAAATCCGCCTCCCGCTCAGGAAGGTGAATTGATACATCATTTGGTAAGAAATAAAAAGAATAATAAAACCTACGTTTCAAAGAATACTTCAAAAAATAGTAAGGAAGCAATTTTAAATTATAGGTTGTTGAAACAGAGTAAGGATTACTACTTGTTGGAAATTGATCTGAAAACCGGGAGGCATCATCAAATCAGGGCACAACTTTCGGCTATAGGATGTCCGATAAAAGGCGATTTGAAATACGGCTTTCCGAGAAGTAATCCGGATGCTTCTGTGAGTTTACATTCGCGAAGCGTGTCTTTTATTCATCCTGTTTCCCATAAACAAATTGAAATTATAGCACCACCGCCTAGCGATCCTTTATGGGACTTTTTTGCAAAAGCATAAGAAGGAAAAGTGATTATTAAATCTGTGACGGTATTTGTATTTTATTCAGAAAAATAAAAACTAATTGATGGTAGCCCAACCCAAAATAAAACGTTACGCTCCTCTTGAGGAAAAGATAAATATTTATTCCCACGGACTGGGATTTGTACTTGCCATTCCAGCAACAATCCTTATGATTTTAAAGGCATCTCTTCATGGGGATCCATGGCAAATTGTAAGCGTAAGTATTTATGGCTTATCCTTGATGACATTGTATCTGGCTTCTACGGTTTACCATGCTTCGAAAGATGAAAATCGGAGAAGCCGTCTGAATATTTTTGATCATGCATCCATTTATCTGCTGATTGCAGGATCTTACACGCCATTTGTCCTGGTAACGCTGCGTGGCCCATGGGGTTGGAGCCTTTTCGGTGTCGTTTGGACCGCTGCAATTGCCGGAATTTTCTTTAAATTATATTTTACAGGCAGGTTTGAGCTTGCTTCCACCATTGCTTACGTATTAATGGGACTTGTTGTACTTGTAGCCATAAAACCGCTTATTGATCGTTTGCCTTTGCCAGGACTTTTTTGGCTGATTGCCGGAGGTGTCAGCTACATTGTCGGCGCGTTATTTTATATGCAAAGAAAAATACATTACCAGCACGCAATTTTTCATGTATTTGTTTTAGTCGGAAGTCTTTGTCACTATTGGGCTATTTATGAGTATGTTATAAGGTGATTTCTTGGTGAAAAGCAATCGTTTATTACAGACTTCCATTCCAGGAAGAGTTTTATTATTAAGATCAAACAAAGCCATATTTTCCCAGGATGAACCATCTTTTGCCTGTAGACCTTTGTAAGCAACCCAATCAGGAGCCCAGTAACAAAATTCCAGGTTTTTAGGATCTTAACTCAGAGCACTTTTTAGATCAAAAAGATAGTCTTTTTGTCCTTGTGGAGTAGCCTGATATTTTGAGATGAACTGGCTGGTGTCGCCCACCGTATTTTTGGTCCAATCATTCCATTTTAATGAAAAAGGAGAGGCTGTTTCAGCAATTACCACATCTTTATCAAATTTGATGAAAGGTCATATAACAAATCTGCCATAGCAAAAGCATGAATGCAATAATTATTGCCATTTTTTCATGAGACAAAAATAACCCAATCTTAATTTTATGAATCAGATATTAGACTAATTTTTACTTAAATTCGTCAATTCCAAATGTTTTCTATATGAAAATTGCACTCATACAACAAAAAGCCGGACCGGATAAATACCAAAACCTTGGAAAAGGATTAGCTGCCATAGAAACGGCGGCATCAGAAGGAGTTCAGGTAGCGGTGTTTGCTGAGTTGGCTTTTGAATCTTTTTATCCACAGAATCCGGCAGGGCCGGATAAAATCAATTTGGCAGAAACCCTTATGGGACCTGTTACAACTAAACTTCAGGAGGCTGCGGCCAGAAATAAAATGGTCATTGTTCCAAATTTCTTCGAAAAAGAAGGTGAGTTGACTTTCGATACTTCTCCCGTTATTGATGCAGATGGGACAATCCTCGGGAAAACCCAAATGAATCATATTCCTGATTACGAGTGTTTTCATGAAAGGACCTATTATAGTCCGGGACAATATGGTGCTAAAGTTTTTAATACCTCTTATGGAAAAATTGGCGTCGCAATTTGTTATGATCGGCATTTCCCAGAATATATGCGAGCGTTGGGAATAGCTGGAGCTGAACTGGTTGTGACCCCACAGGCAGGTGCTGAGGGCGAATGGACCGATGGCCTTTATGAAGCAGAAATGCAAATTGCAGCTTTTCAAAACGGATATTTTGCTGCTTTATGCAACCGCGTGGGAGAAGAGGAAAAGCTTAATTTTTCAGGTGCTTCCTTTGTATGCGGACCGGATGGGAGACTTTTAGCCCAGGCTGGAATTGGGACAGAAGAAATTCTGTATTGCGATATTGATTTAAGTGAAGTGAAAAATTCCCATGCGAAAAAACTTTTTCTTCAGGATCGTAGGCCTGATTTGTATCCTGGTTGGATTTAGTTTATGCTGGTTATAAATCACCTTTTATAGGATAATAATAATAGAGCTGTTTTTACGTTATTTAGAATAAATAAAAATAAATTATCAAATTTCTTGATTTCAACTATAAAAACTACTTATTTTGTAATAAAACTTTAAAGCTATGAACAACAGAAGAAATTTTTTGAAGAAAAGCGCTATAGCTGCTTCCGGCGTTCTGATGGCAAGGCCATTGTTTGCAGCAAATAGCAAAATGATGAAGTCCCATAGTTTTCCGGGAGTCATTTATACGGAAAAAGATCCCGGAAGGTGGAAAGCTTTGACTAAACTTCATGTGCCTATTATTACTGTAAAAGGTAATACGGTAACGATTTTCACAGATCATCCTATGACCAAGCCTCATTATATTGTCAAGCATACACTTGTTGATGATAAAGGTATGGTACTTGGAGATATGACTTTTAAACCTTCTGATCCTAAGGCCATTTCAACACATACACTTCCTCGCGGATTTCACGGTACGTTGTATGCAACAAGCTTTTGCAACCTGCACGACTTCTGGTTGAAAGAATTTTCTGTCTGATTTTTAAAGGATTAGAACTTCAGGTTCGAGGTCGATTTCAAACTGCTTGAGGACATCTGATTGAATTTTTCTTGCTAGGTGTTGTATCTCAGCACCTGTAGCATTGCCTTTGTTTATCAATACCAGAGCCTGCTTTTCGTGCACGCCTGCGTTGCCAAGGTTTTTGCCTTTCCATCCGCAGGTTTCGATGAGCCATCCCGCCGGAATTTTAATAGCCCCGTCTTCAAGTTCGTAAAACGGAATGCTAGGATGGTTGGATTTTAAACGTTCTAATTTTTGTTTGGTGACAACGGGATTTTTGAAAAAGCTCCCTGCATTGCCGGTAACTGCCGGGTTGGGAAGTTTGGATCTCCGTATGCTTTTTACAGCTTCACTGATGTCCTTTAATGAAATAGCGTGAGGTGATGACTCTTCAAATGCGGCCTTCAACGGTCCATACTCCAGATTAAATGCCGGTGTCTTCTTAAGCTGATAAGTTACATTTAAAATAAACCAGTTCCCTCTTTCTTTGGTTTTAAAAATGCTGGATCGATAACCAAACTCACAGTCTTCATTTTTAAATACCGATATTTTTCCGGTTTTCAGATTCATCGCTTCAAGACTGATCATCAATTCACGTTGTTCTATGCCGTAAGCTCCAATATTCTGAACTGGGGCAGCCCCAGTTTTCCCGGGAATAAGGCTTAAGTTTTCCAGTCCGTACCAGTTTCGTTCCACGCAGTAATCAACAAACGCTGTCCAGTCTTCTCCCCCAGCCACTTTAATCAGGAAATAGTTTTCGTCTTCAGCAACTTTTTCTTTGCCTTTAATTTCATTTACCAGCACCCAGCCATCTAAATCTTTGGTGAAAAGGACATTGCTTCCTCCGCCCAAAACCAATACTTTTTGGCCGGAAAAGGTTCCGTCAAGAATAAATTGTTTTAGCTGATCGGCCGAAGTGATATGCACCAAAAAATGCGCTTTGGCATCAATACCAAAAGTATTGTAGTTCTTTAATGAAGAATTTTCCAAAACAGCCATCATAACTTGGTGTTAAAGGAGTTCAAGACCCGTATAATTTTCAGGTCGAATGGCTTTTAATTCCTTTTTCAATTCCTTTGAAATATCCAGTCTGTCAATAAAATCGTGGATTGTTTTTTCGGTAATGGCTTTATTTGTTCGTGTAAGATCTCTCAGAGCTTCGTATGGATTTGGATAGTTCTCACGACGAAGGATGTTCTGAATGGCTTCTGCCACGACAGCCCAGTTATTTTCCAGATCGCTTGCAACTTTTTTCTCATTAAGAATTAGTTTCCCCAAACCCTTATCCAGGGATTGAATCGAAATCAAAATGTGAGCAATGGGAACCCCAACGTTTCTTGTTACTGTGGAGTCTGTTAAGTCTCTCTGTAAGCGTGATATAGGAAGTTTTCCAGCCAAATGTTCCAGTAAAGCATTGGCAACGCCTAGGTTTCCTTCTGCGTTCTCAAAATCAATAGGATTTACCTTATGTGGCATGGCCGATGAACCAACTTCTCCTGCTTTGATTTTCTGTTTGAAATAATCCATGGAAATATAAAGCCAGATGTCACGACTTAAGTCGATGAGAATGTTATCAATGCGTTTCAATGCATCGAAATAAGCAGCCAAATCATCGTAATGCTCAATCTGAGTGGTGGTCTTCTGGCGGACTAAACCAAGCTGATTTTTCAGGAAATCATTGGCAAAAGTTTGCCAATCTGTTTTCGGATAACAAACGGCATGTGCGTTCATATTTCCGGTTGCTCCACCAAATTTCCCTGAAAAGGGAACCGCATTCATTGATTTAATTTGTTTTTCCAGTCTTTCTACAAAAACGAAAATCTCTTTTCCTAATCGTGTAGGAGAGGCCGGTTGTCCATGGGTGCGAGCCAACATGGCTATATCCTTCCATTCATAGGCCAGTTGCTTTAATTTTTCCTTCAGAGATTCCAAAGCAGGCAGCAGCACATTTTTATGAGCTTCGAGCGTCATCAATGGAAAAGCAGTATTGTTGATGTCTTGAGAAGTTAATCCAAAATGGACAAATTCTTTGAAAGCACCGAGACCAATGGCTTCCATTTTGTCTTTCACGAAATATTCAACTGCTTTTACATCATGATTGGTGGTCTTCTCAATTTCTTTGATTTTACTGGCACATTCCACAGTAAATTGCTCATAAACTTCTCTGAGAATAGGAAACTTTGTGGCATTTACATCCTTTAATTCAGGCAACGGAAGGTTGCACAGAGCGATGAAATATTCCACCTCAACACGGGTGCGGTATTTGAAAAGTGCATATTCTGAGAAATATTCGGACAACGATGATGTTTTGCTTTGATAGCGTCCGTCGATAGGTGAAACCGTGGTAAGCGGTGAAAATTCCATGGGCTTAGATTTTTTGTTCAAAAATAGAAAAATTGAATGGATAATGTGAAGTTTTACTTCTGTCTTACATGCAACAATACGACATTCTCCACATGATGTGTCTGTGGGAACATATCTACAGGCTGGACTTTTTGGATTTCATATTTTTCATCCAGAAGAGCCAAATCGCGTGCCTGAGTAGCCGGGTTGCAGCTTACATAGACAATCTTTTCAGGTGCAGCTTCCAGTATTTGTGTCACAACCTTCGGATGCATGCCGGCCCTTGCAGGGTCAGTGACAATGACATCCGGTTTTCCATGTTCAGCAATGAAATCTACATCCAGTAATTTAGCCATATCGCCACAGTGAAATTCTACATTTGAGATTCCATTTTCTTCGGCATTCTTTTTGGCATGTTCAACTGCTTCATCAACCACTTCAATTCCGATGACTTGCTCCACGGACCGGGCTATGAACAAGGCAATAGCACCTGTGCCTGTGTATAAATCATAAACCTTTTCATTTCCCTGGAAATCAGCAAAATCGTGGGCTGCCTTATAGAGTTTGTAAGCTTGCTCGGGATTGGTCTGATAGAATGTTTTTGGTCCGACTTTGTATTGCAATTCAGGTTGTCCTTCGCGTGCCGGTTTCATAATTTCCAGCAAATGATCTTTTCCTTTGAAAAGTTTCACATCCAAATCATGAATGGAATCATTTTTCTTGGTGTTGACAACATACATCA
>CAZGZO010000053.1:0-13658 GCA_964529695.1 uncultured Lentimicrobiaceae bacterium | reverse complement strand
AAAACCTGGGAGATTATAATTTTAACTAAACTATTTAACACTGACTTAGAACAATTAATAAAATGGGATCACAAAAAGATTTTCTGGGAAAAACCGGGTATTTGTACAGTAAAAAAACTGATCAAGCCTGGTCGAGCCTGCACAAAAAAATTGAGCAGGATGGAATGCCTGAGATGAAGCCTGTTTTTTCCACCTCGTGGGCTGTCAGGATTGCTGCTGTACTCATCCTCCTACTGGGCCTCGCCTGGGGGATTAGAAGTATAGTTAATACAAGAGTAGAAAAGATAGAAACTGTTTCTTCTCAGCGTCAGATAATACTTCCTGATGGTTCTATTGCTTTTCTGAATAGCAACAGTTCTTTAACATATCCCAAAGTTTTCGGGAACCGGAACCGGAAAGTGACTTTGAGTGGCGAAGCTTTTTTCAAGGTTACAAAAAATCCGCTTAAGCCATTTATCGTGGAGGCCAATTCTGCACGAATCAAAGTGCTTGGGACTTCATTTAATGTATTGGCTCCTAATGGAAAAGACCAGGTTGAAGTACTTGTCAAGACTGGAATTGTAAGTCTTTCTCCTATAAATAACCGGAAAGACAAACTATATTTGAAAAAAGGAGATTTTGGGATGATGCAAGACGGAAAAACAGCCAGAGCAAAAACCCCCGGTATCAATTACCTTTCGTGGCAAACTAAGAAATTCCAGTTTAACAACGAAAAGTTAATAAATGTCGTTCACGTATTAAATCATTCTTACGCCAAACGTATTTTGTTAAATTCAGATTCGTTAGAAAAATTACGTTTGACATCCACATATAATAAAGTGAGCCTGGAAACTATTATCCAGTCATTATGCCTGACATTTCATCTGAAAGCAACACACAGCGGAGATGAAATTATATTAAGTTCAGATAAATAATTCCCGGACAGTAAATGAAATGAGCGATAAGTTTTCTTTGCTCCTTATCGAATTCATTTATAGACGGTTAAATAAATAACGAAATGCATTTTGGAAACAGTTGGACATAATATGTTTTATGGCTTCTTCAAAAAGTTTTTAGCCTTTTCAATTTTTTTATTGGTAATTGAAGGCTCTGTTTCAGCACAACAAAGGGCACTTTATCAGGATGTTTCGGTGCGATTTCAAAATATTACCGTCGATTCTGCATTTCGCATTCTTGCCAACAAAACCCATCTGGATTTCACCTATAATACCAGCCTCATCCCCCACCAAAAGAAAGTTACCGCGACTTTTGATTCTATACCTCTCTCTATTATTCTGGATAGTTTGTTAAAGAAACCTTTGGTGCAATACTGCATCATTGACAACCAGTTAGTCTTTTACGAGAAGAATGATTCTACAAGGTATTCGGCCGCTAAAATCCAAAAGGCCAGGACTATTATAGGTAAGATTGTAGATGGAGCCAATGGAAGGGTCTTACCTTATAGTTCTGTGAGCATTTTGAATCAAAACATTGGTGTAATTAGTAATGAGGATGGGATTTTTATTTTTAAAATTCCTACAAACTACCACATGGACACATTGGTAATCAGTCATTTGGGGTATTATCTTTATAAAATCCCTATAGCTGGAATCAAGGATACCCGGGTTTATAAAATGAATGAAAGATCTGTTTCCCTTCCCGAAATTCTTATCAGAAGCATCCCGGCAAGTGAAGTCATTCGCCGGGCTGTTGTAAATATTCCGAATAATTATTTCAGAGGGCCTTTCCTGATGCGTTCTTTTTACCGGGAAATCGTGAAACGTGACAAAAAATACATGTCCTACACAGAAGCTATTCTGGATATCTACAAACGCCCCATGCGGCCTACCCTATTCAGAAATGAAGTAAAAGTAGTTAAAGAGCGAAAATTCAACAATCTTAAATTACAAGATACTCTCAATTTTAAACTTAAAGGTGGAATCGATGCCATACTTAAATTGGACGTCATCAGAAATCCACTGGAATTCTTAGAATTACACAACAAAACATATCATTACAGCCTGGTTAATATGCAGTTTGTTGACGGGAGACTGACTTTTGTTATCCGATTCACTCCTATTGATGAAACAGAAAAGCCAGTTTTTGAAGGTGAAATGTATATTGATGCCAAATCGTATGCTATACTACAAATCAGGTTTGGATATTCAAAAAAATCACTTCGAAAACTGAGAAATGTCTTTGTCGTAAAGACCTCCCGATATATCAAATCATATCCAACAGAAAATCAATACATTGTTTCGTACAAGTCATTTGACGGAAAATATTATATCCATCACATTGTGGGAACCATCGGCTTAAAAGTCAAGCGCAAGAATAAGTGGCTTGCTTCGCACTATCTCGTAACTTTTGAAATGATCGGCACAGATATTGAAAACAAGCGCCCCATCCGATTTGTTGCTTCTGAGATTATCAAGCCGAACAAGATTTTTTCTGATATGATCTCCAGAGGCGAAACCCGGTTTTGGAGAAATGAAAATATTATTCCTCCGGAAACTGATGTCATTAAAGCATTGAAAAAATTTAAAAAGGCTGAGTTAAAGAAGAAATAAGAATGGATATTCAAATGTTCAATTTATTGAACTCTTTTGATAAAGAGTATCTCTTAACGGCCAAGCCCAAAAGAATCCAATGATGTGGTAATGGAAAAATAATTGGGCGACCCTGCTAAATGATAAGTAGTTCTTGCATAATTGATTTGGAAATGGGAAACCTTAATCCCAAATCCCCAGCTAAAGCCCACAAGGCCAATTCTGTCGCTAATAGATAATTCTTTACGGCGCAGATAATTATATCCTGCTCTCAATGTAAGATGTCTTCCTAGAGACAGTTCAGTTCCAAAGATAAAATGCCGCATCAGCTTGTCAGCAAAATTTGCAGCTCCTGTTAATTGAACAGGTTTACCCGTCACTGGATCGATTCCTCCGACAGGATTCAGGGAATCAGCTAGACTGAGATTCCACTTTTCCAGATGATCTACCAGAAGGCAAAGCCGCAAAGGTACATGTTCCAATTTTTTGGAAGCAGCCAACTGCAAGTCAAACGGCAATGGAGAAGTCACGCCGGAAACATAACCTTTAATTTGGGTTCCCATGTTAGATGCCACAAGTGAGAAAGCCCAACCATTGTCATCGTGGTAAGTGCCGGCAACACCCACTGCAATTCCATAAGATTTGTATGTCTCATAATAAGAGTAAATCATGCTGGCAGATGCCCCAATGGAGAAATTGGGTCCTAATTGTCTCCCCCATCCAACCTTGAGAGCATAATCAGCTGCGCCGAATGTTCCACTTGTAGTCCCGTCAGGATTTGCGTACGTAAACTTCCCGTAGTTCATATACTGGATACTTGCCAGGAAACTGCCTATGCGATGAAATGACCTGGAATACTGTGCCAATCCATAATTTATTCCTCCAAAAAAATTGACATAAGACAAGGCAAAGTCATTATTCATCTGGTCGTTAATAAGCGAAGGATTAACAAATCCAAGCGTGATGTCATTATCGTAGATGGCTGCCATGTTCCCCCCCAGGGCTACTGTTCTTGCAGCGACCGGTTGTTGCATAAAGGTAAAAGCATATTGTCCGGATTCCTGTGCAAACAGGAAAAAAGGCAACAGTTGAAACAAGATTAACAGACTTTTACGCTTCACGGGCAAGAGGGCAATTTAATTGGTAAAACAACGGTCGAAATTAGCATTTATTTTTACTTGTGCGCTGAATACAACTCAGTTTTCTCAATTGCAGTGTTTCATCCCTCTCATAAAAAAAGCCCGGCAGAAGCCAGGCATTTTTCTCAAATTAATATTTTGATTAAGCATTCAGCTTTCTGATTAAGTTCAGAGCACTTCCTGCTTTAAACCATTCAATCTGATTGGTGTTGTAGGTATGATTTGCTTTAATTTCATCCACAGAGCCATCAGCATGGCTCAAAACCACGGTAAACTGTTTATCAGGAGCAAACTCTGTAAGTCCCTTTACAGCGATGGTATCATCTTCCAAAACTTTATCATAATCATCTCTGTCGGCGAATGTCAGCGCCAGAACACCCTGTTTTTTCAGATTTGTTTCGTGGATACGGGCGAATGAACGAACAAGTACCACTTTAACACCCATGAAGCGGGGTTCCATAGCGGCATGCTCACGTGAAGAACCTTCACCATAGTTTTCATCACCAACAACAACAGAACCCATGCCAGCATCGCGATAATCTGCGGCAGCATCAGGAACAGCTTTATATTCTCCATCTAACTGGTCCTTTACCGAATTGGTCTGCTCGTTGAAATAATTTACAGCACCAATCAGCATATTCTGTGAAATATTTTCAAGATGTCCGCGGTAACGCAACCAGGGACCAGCCATTGAAATATGGTCTGTTGTACATTTTCCTTTGGCTTTAATGAGAAGTTTCATCCCATCATAATCTTTGCCGTCCCAGGCTTTAAATGGTGTTAAAAGCTGTAATCTCTTAGATTCAGGATTTACATCAACTTCTACTTTATCACCATCTTTAGCAGGAGCCTGATATCCAGGGTCCTTTACATCAAAACCGTTGGGTGGATAAACCAGGCCTTCCGGAATTTCCAACATCACTTTATCACCGTCTTCATTCACCAATGCATCAGTTAAAGGGTTGAAATCAAGACGTCCTGACAAAGCATAGCACATCACCATTTCAGGGGATGTTACAAAAGCATAAGTGTTAGGATTTCCGTCATTACGTTTGGCGAAGTTCCTGTTAAAAGAAGTGACAATTGAATTTTTATGACCATCCTGAACAGATTCACGGTTCCATTGTCCGATACAGGGGCCGCAAGCATTAGCCAGCACCAAAGCACCCATCTTTTCAAAGTCTCCAATCAATCCATCACGGTCGATAGTATATCTTACTTGCTCGGAACCTGGTGTAATCAGTAATTCTGATTTAACCTTAAGTTTTTTCTCGACAGCTTGTCTTGCTATGCTGGCAGCACGTGTAATATCTTCGTAAGATGAGTTTGTACATGAACCTACCAACCCGGCTTCAACTTCCAGCGGCCAGCCGTTTTCTTTGGCTTTTTCTGCCATTTTTGAAACCTCGGTTCTCAAGTCAGGAGTAAAGGGTCCATTGAGTGCAGGTTCCAATTCAGAAAGGTCTATTTCAATAACCTGATCAAAATATTTTTCAGGATCTGCATAAACTTCATCATCACCGGTGAGGTAAGGTGCAATTTCCTTTGCCAGTTCGGCAACATCTGCACGACCCGTCTGACGTAAATATTCAGCAGCATTATCATCAAAACCGAATGTGGAAGTGGTAGCTCCGATTTCTGCTCCCATATTACCAATGGTAGCACGGCCGGTAGCTGACAATGCACGAGCACCTTCGCCGAAATATTCCACGATAGCACCAGTTCCACCTTTAACAGTAAGAATATCGGCAACTTTCAGTATAACATCTTTTGGAGCAAGCCAACCACTTAATTTTCCGGTCAGTTTTACACCAATGAGTTTGGGAAATTTCAATTCCCAAGGCATGTCTGCCATGACATCAACTGCATCAGCACCACCAACTCCAATAGCGATCATTCCAAGACCACCAGCATTTGGCGTGTGAGAATCAGTTCCAATCATCATACCGCCGGGAAAAGCATAGTTTTCCAGCACGACCTGGTGAATAATTCCTGCGCCCGGCTTCCAAAAGCCAATGCCATATTTATTAGAAACGGTCGAAAGGAAATCGTACACTTCCTTATTGGTAACACTCGCATTATCCAAATCCTTTCCGGCTCCTTCTTTAGCCTGAATCAGGTGATCGCAGTGAACGCTTGAAGGAACAGCAGTCTTTTTCTTTCCAGCCTGCATAAACTGAAGCAGGGCCATTTGAGCGGTTGCATCCTGCATAGCAACACGGTCAGGGCGGAAATCCACATAAGAAACGCCGCGCTTATATTCCTGTGTTACAGTACCTTCATCAAGATGCGCATAAAGAATTTTTTCAGTTAAGGTTAAAGGCCTTTTAAGCAGTTTTTTTGCTGCCTCTACCCTTCCAGGAAAAAGGGAATAAACCTTTTTGACCATTTCAATATCAAATGTCATAATTATTTATTTAAACGTTTATTTGTGATTAAAAATCAGTTGCTGTTTATTTTTATCAACAGGTTGCAAAGGTAGCAATTTTCGACGAGGAAAAGGTTTTAAAAGTCCCCGAAAAATATAAGAAATGTGAAAGAAAAATGGAGTTTAATCGATGAGGCCCCGGCCTGTTTTTTTAATGCGCCCCTGGTCTTTAAACTCTATGATAAGCTTATCAAGGACCCCATTGATAAAAATTTTGCTTTTGGCAGTACTAAAATATTTAGCCAGCTCGATATATTCGTTCATAGTCACCTTAACAGGAATCGTATTCATTTCAAGCAGCTCCACGATAGCCATCTTTAAAAGGATTACGTCGATGACCGGAATGCGGTCATAATCCCAGTTTTTAGTTTTACCTTCTACAATCGTCGCATATTCCTTATCATTCAAAATGACTTTTCTGAACAAAGTACGAGCAAAATACTCATCTTCATTTACCTTTTGAGAAGATGTTTTATAGATCCCTGGAAGTAGACTTTCGATAGAGAATTTTCCGGAAAGGGAATCCACATATTTCACAAGAAAAATGCTTGTCAAATCATAACCATCTGTATAATACATATTCTTTTCATCATAGAACGACCGCAACAAATCAAAATCTGCCATCAGGCGGTCAATGACTTTGATAATGAAACGCTTATCTTCTTCTAAAGTATCGGCTGGGTCAATCATGTATTTTTTATAGAAATCAGACTCTCGCATCATGCGATAAAATTTCAACAGCATTTCCTGTTCCTGCGACCAGTTGATTTTCAACTTCTCTTCTTTAGTAAGGAAATCGTGATTTTCACTTAAAACAGTTAGAACCCTGTTATTCACAAACTTGAGTTTCGGATTCAGATCTTCGTCTGTCGGATAGAATTTATTTTTGTTTTCCTCAATCCTGACAAGGGCAAATCGTCTTACTTCAACCAGGAAAGAAAGCTGGTAGATAAATAATTCATAAAGCCTGTCTATGCTTTTAAGAAGCTCTTTTTCTCCAAGCGGTAAACTTTCAAAACCACCGGAATACCAACTGTAAAGAGCCTGAAGAACTTTGATGCGAAGATGCCTTCGATATAACATGAAATGTGTCGATTAGAACGAACTGAAAATTTAGGCGGCAAATTTAGGAATATTTTAATTGTGGGACCCGAAAACCTGAGAAATTTGTTTTGGATTGTTTCGGAGGTGCTTCTGAACAGGATTGTCTCCGCTCTGAGTTGCCACGGGATTAATCCCGTGGCAACTCAGTAAAATTTCGATTGTTCTTTTTCGTTAAACAGGTAAGAATCTTTCCCTATTCATTATTTAAAATAATTTTCAATAAGGCTCCAGAAGTGCAACCTAAATGCTTACTTTTACACTCTTTTTTATGGAATTATGGAAGGATTTAAAGAGCTTGTAGAAAACGCATGGGAAAATCGAGAACTTCTTGAAGATAAATCTGTTATTGAAGCAATCGAAAGTACTGTTGAACATTTAGACAAAGGAAAAATACGTGTAGCCGAGCCTGATGGAGACGGCTGGAAGGTGAATGAGTGGATTAAAAAGGCCGTCATATTATATTTCCCATTACAAAAAATGGAAACTACAGAGGTAGGCATTTTTGAATTTCATGATAAGATTCCGTTGAAGCATCAGTTTGCCCAACAGCAGGTACGCGTTGTACCACATGCTTTGGCTCGTTACGGTTCTTATCTGGCACCCGGCGTGGTGATGATGCCTTCTTATGTAAATATTGGGGCTTACGTTGACAGTGGTACCATGGTTGATACCTGGGCAACTGTAGGTTCATGCGCCCAAATTGGGAAAAGTGTTCATTTAAGTGGTGGCGTGGGCATTGGTGGCGTTTTAGAGCCCGTTCAGGCTGCCCCCGTAATTATTGAGGACAATTGTTTTATCGGTTCCAGATGCATTGTCGTTGAAGGCGTTCGTGTTGGCACTGAAGCTGTGCTTGGGGCCAATGTAGTGCTCACTAAAAGCACTAAAATAATAGATGTCAGCGGCAGTGAACCCGTTGAGCTTAGATCTTATGTTCCACCGCGTTCTGTTGTTATTCCGGGAAGTATCACCAAAAATTTTCCGGCTGGAGACTTTCAGGTTCCTTGTGCATTGATCATTGGGAAAAGAAAAGCCTCAACAAATCTGAAAACCTCGCTTAACGACGCATTGAGGGACTTTAATGTTGCTGTTTAGCACATTTTTGGATTACAAAACAAAAGTGGGGTACAGTTTATGGATAATCAATTTGAAAAAGAAATCGAACAATCGCTCGAATTTCTCAAGAAAGGAAAGGTAATTCTATATCCAACTGATACGGTTTGGGGTCTTGGTTGTGATGCTACGGTATATAAAGCGATAAAACGAATCTACAAAATAAAGCAGCGTGAAGAAGCCAAAAGCATGATTGTTTTGTTGGATTCTCCGGACTCGCTGGAAAAATATGTGGACCAAGTTCCACCTATTGTTTACGATTTACTGGATAATGCCGTTACTCCCCTTACCATCATTTATCCGAAAGCCAAAGATATTTTAAAAAACATTCGGGCAGAAGACGGTAGTATTGCCATTCGAATCATCAAGGATGAGTTTTGTGAAGAACTGATACACCGACTGGGAAAGCCGTTGATTTCAACATCAGCAAATCTTTCAGGACAACCCCCGGCAAGTACTTTTGATCAGGTGGATCCTCAGATAAAAGACAAAGTGGATTATATTGTGGGAATTCATCATTCAAGAGTGGCTTCAGTCAAGCCTTCTACCATAGTAAAATTTGATAAAAACGGAGCGCTGAAGGTAATAAGGCCCTAAGTTCTACTCATAAGTTGAAGGTCGGTTTACTTGTTGTGATTGCTCAATCAATTTTTCAATTTTCATTTTAAAATCCTTAAAATCAATTGGTTTAATAACTGCATCCGTACACCCCTGTTGAATTATATCCTCAATTTCTTCTGGAAATGCCATTGCAGTAACAGCGAGAATGGGTATGTTTTTATAAGGATTCATCTTTCTTATTTCTTTAGTAAGATCTAGACCAGAATAGCCATTGTCCAGTTTAATATCCATCAGGATAAGATCATATTTTTTCAGACTTACCCAGGTCATAACATCCTTTGCATGGGGAGCAATATCAACATCGTACTTATCTCGCAGGATTTGTTCAACAAGAAATTGACTGTTTCTGTCGTCTTCAACATACAGTATTTGCATTGTTCCTGGAGTACCTTGGTTAATTTTCTCGGGTGAATCTAGTATCATTTCAGATTAATTTGGTGACTGATGAATTACCGGAACATAAATTGAAAAGGTAGAGCCTTCACCAACTTTGCTTTTTAGCTTGATAAATCCACCCAGTAGCTCTACATATTTTTTTGCGAGGCTTAGTCCCAAGCCTGTCCCTTCATAAACTCTGTTATAGCCCATGCTCTCCTGCTGAAAATCTTCAAAAATTACCTTTTGATTTTTTTCAGAGATGCCAATCCCCGTATCACAAACATTTATTACCACATAGTTCTTATCTTGTTCTTTCTGCGTTTCAATAGAAATGTCCACACTGCCCTCATTCGTAAATTTAATAGCATTATCCACAAGGCTTTCGATAGCTCCATGGGTAAACTTCAAATCTGAAATTATGGGAAAAGAAGTCAGCGGATCATCAAATTTAATTTCAAGATTCTTTTTCTCAGCTTCTTCCTTAAACTCTCTGACAATCTTCCTAATGACATCGTTCAAGTCTATTTCATGGTAATCCGGTTCAAAATTCCCCGATTCCATAGCAGAGATTTCAATAACCAAGTTCAATGTGCGTAGAAGACGCTGTCCACTCTCCTGAATATACGATGTCATTTCCCTTATTTCTGCTAAATCACCTGAATCTGAAATCAGTGTAGAAAATCCCAGTATTCCGTTTAACGGTGTACGTAATTCATGGCTCATGTTGGTAAGAATTCCTGTCTTTAGACGATTGGCCTCTTCCGCCTTCTTCTTTTCTACCATAAGTTCCCGTTCGATTTCTTTCTCAAGTGTAACATCCCTTTTTATAGCTGCATAGCGGATTACCTTTCCATCGTCTCCGAAAATGGGGAAAATCACGGCTATTTCCGTATAAATCGTTCCATCTTTTCTCTTATTTATCAGATTGCCTTTCCAAACCAAACCTGATGAAATCGCCTTCCATAATTCGCTGTAAGTTTCCATAGGGGTTTGCCCGCTTTTCAAAATTCTTGGATTTTGTCCAACAATCTCCTTGAATTTATACCCCGTCTTGGTAAGGAAAGCCCGATTTGCATATTCTACTTTTCCTTCTACGTCAGTTATAACAATTGAAAGCGGGCTTTGTTCTATAACTGTTGAAAGCTTTTTTATTTCCTGTGCCGCTTTTTTTTGCTCCGAAATATCATACAAAGTTCCGATGGCTGCTAACTTATTTTTGTAAGTCAACGGAGCTGCTTTATAATTTACCCATCTTACTTCTCCCTTTTTGGTAAATATTCTAAACTGATAATCGGCAAAAACCTGCTTTTGTCGAACTCTTGCCTGTCCCCTTTCCTTCATAATTTGCCTGTCTTCCGGGTGCCCTATTTCCCAAAAATTCATTTTAAGGAGTTCCTCCCGGGAGTATCCCATCAAATTTTCAAAAGCATGATTTGTATATAAAAAATGCTGATCATCATAAATCACGATACTGGCAGAAGTACTTTCCATCAAGGTTCTGAATAAATTTTCAGATTCCTTAAGTTGTTCTTCATAATGTCTCTGTTTGGTAATGTCAATCAGATACCCCTGCATTGTAATTATATTACCTTTTTCATCCAGATTGGCATAAGCATTTTCAAGGACGATAATAGGCTCACCAGTTTTCGTTAACATTTGAAACTCATGATTTAAAACCCTTTTACCCTTTTTCAGCTCATTAATCAGGTTCTCTCTGTCTTGTGGATTTTTATAAAGATTTTCAGTACCAAAGGCGTTCAACTCCTCAATGCTTTCAAACCCAAATATTTCCAACACTTTGTCATTACAAAAGGTAACGTTATTTTCATTTTCAAGATAATCACCTGAAATGTCGTGAATTACAAATTCTTTGAATTGTTTGAGACTCTTGGCAAGTTCCTTTTCAGTTGCTTTTTTTTGTTTGGTCAACTCCAAATGTTTCAAAGCCATTTTGACAGAAAAATTCAACCTTACCAGATGTTCTTTGGAAATATAATCTGAGGCCCCCTGTTTGATGCTTTCTATTGCAATTTCATCTTGATAGGAAGGAGAAATTGAAATAAAAGGGGTATCAGGGAGTTTTTCGTTCCGAATGGAGAGTGCCCAGTAATCTTCCGGCATTTTGTCACCAAAGCAACTTAGAATAATATCCGGATAAAAATTGTTCAGTGTAATGTCATATTCCTGTTTATCCTTTACTGTTCGAACAGTAAATTTGAATTCTTTTTGCAGTTGCTGCTTTAGTAAGTCAGCATCTTCCTGATTATCTTCGACCAATAAAAACTTTATCTCGTCCATATTAAGATTCATGCCCGATTTATTTCAGCAAACGCTACATAGCTTTGAGCGACTAAAAACAACCGAAGTCTCATGATTTTCAAATTATAAGTTTATACTTGACTCACATTTAAAGCTTTATAAAAATTAACCTCATTTTAAAAGCTCTTGAATTTTCTGGTTCTACAACAAAAATAGATTATTTTTTTAAGTTTCCCAACGCCTTGTTAATAATTAATGCTATTAGTTCACAACTCAAAGCCGTTGTTTTTTAGTATAAAGAGCCTGGAAAAATTACTGTTTATTACGAGGGTGAAACTTTAAAATGCTCCTTTTCAAATCATTGACGTTAAGGTGCGTATAAATCTCTGTAGTAGTTATGGAAACATGCCCCAGCAGTTCCTGAACAGCCCTGAGATCTGCACCGTTTTGCACGAGATGTGTAGCAAAGGAATGCCTGAAGGTATGTGGACTGATGGTTTTGTGAATGCCTGCTTTCTCTGCTTGTTTTCTCACCATGATAAAAACCATTTGTCGACTAAGCTTGCCCCCGCGACGATTTAAAAATACTATATCCTCAGCTCCTTTCTGCGGACTGATGCCTACCCGGACTTTGGTGGTATAGGTCACCAGTTGCTTTTTAGCAGCTTTACCAAGTGGTACCAGTCGCTGCTTATCTCCTTTCCCGGTTACCCGGATAATATCTTCATTCAGATGTAAATAGGATAATCTCAGATTTATGAGTTCAGAAACACGCAAACCGCATCCGTATAAAATTTCAAGAATGGCTTTGTTTCGTTCGCCTTCGGGTTCAGACAAATCCACTGATTCGATTAAGGTTTTCATTTCCTTTTCTGTAAAAACCACCGGAAGCTTAAACCCTAGTTTCGGTGATTCAAGCAAAGTTGCAGGGCTCGTTTCAATTTCCTTTTCAAGTACCAGAAAATTGAAGAATGATTTAATACCGGAAATTACCCGGCTTTGAGAATAGGAACCCAATCCCATATCATTAATGTATTGAACAAACTCACGCAAATGCTCCAGCGAAATTTGTTTTATCGTCAATTCCGGTTTGTTATTTTCCAAAAAATTGAAAAACAAATCTGTATCGTGAAGATAGGCTGCGATGGTATTTTCCGACAACCCACGCTCCAATTGGAGATAAGACTTAAAACCCTTTTGATAAACCACCGACTGCATTCCCAACTTGCCTTTTAAAACGATTTCAGAAATTTTAAAACTAAAGTAGGAATAATTACCAATAAAATGTATTTTTGCTTCAGTTAAACCCCGAATTACCTCAAATTACTGAATATTAATTAAATAGAATTACGTCATGATTGATTTTTCTCTAGAACCCCGGCAAATTGAACTCCGGGAAAAAGTCCGGGACTTTGCAAAAAGGGAGATGATTCCCAACGCACGGAAATACGATGAAGCTGCAGAATTTCCTTGGGAAATCGTCAAAAAAGCTTACGATGAAGGACTGATGAACGGACCTATGGACGCTGAATTCGGCGGACAGGGACACAATATTTTTGAAAGTGCCCTGGCTTCTGAAGAACTGGGTGCCGGCTGCGTAGGAATAGGAATTTGCCTGGATGCCAATACATTGGCTCTTACTCCACTTTTTTTAGGTGCCAGCCCTGAGCAAAAGAAAAAGTTTTTCGGACAAATTAATGAAACAAAAGGTGTTGCCGCTTATGCGTTGACGGAACCCAATGCCGGTTCAGATGTAGCAGGAATTAAATCCACCGCCATTTTGCACGGTGACAAATATGTTTTGAACGGACACAAACGCTTCATTACGAATGGTGCTGTTTCTGAATTCATTACCGTTTTTGCTTTGGTTAATCCTGAAAAAGGTGCCCGCAGTCTGAGCGCATTTGTAGTTCCGACAAAATCTCCAGGAGTAAAGATCGTTTCAAATCTGAGCAAAATGGGACAAAGAGCTTCTGTACAAACTGAATTTATTTTCGAAGACGTAGAAGTTCCCAAGGAAAATATGATTGGCGGCGAAGGTCAGGGATTCCTATTGGCCATGAAAACTTTTGAAAGAACCCGTACCGGCGT
>CAZGZO010000052.1:4125-13767 GCA_964529695.1 uncultured Lentimicrobiaceae bacterium | reverse complement strand
CAGTTTCCAATCATATAAAGTTCCTTTGATTACCAAAGGTGTAGCCTGTTTACTACATTTAGCGACTTCTTTTTTTCTATTCCTTGCAGATGCAGTTGAACCAAAAGAAATCAAGGTGAAAAAAGTAATTAAACCAATAAGAGTTGTTTTCATGGTTGAATTATTTAATGTGCAAAATTGAAATTTCATTTATTGTTACAAAAGTCTATTATACCGGATGAAAGATAAATTAGACGAAATTCGTTTTTCAGCAGATAAAAATTAAACTGGTTTATCAGTTAATTTGTCCAAGAGCATCCGAAAGAAGATCTTTATAGGAATTTCCAACAGGTATCCACTTATCGGCAATAACAACCCGGTTCTTTTCTACTTTTTCAATTTTGGAAATTGAAACAATATAAGAACGATGAACACGAACAAATAAGTCGCTGGGTAGTTTGTCTGCCATATGCTGCATAGAAATCAATGTCAGGATAAATTTTCCTTTCATTACGATTTTCACATAATCTTTCATCCCCTCAAAATAAAGTACGTCGTCGTAAGGAACTCTCACAATTTTTACGCCATCTTTTACAAACATATATTCTCGCCTGAAATTTCCGTTCTCTTCGTGAGTTTCCTTTTTTTGGCTCATTCGTGCTTTATTCACAGCTTTCATAAACCGATCAAAAGAAAAAGGTTTGACAAGATAATCTGTGGCATCAAGCTCAAAACCTGAAACAGCATAATCGCTGTAAGCAGTGGTGAAAATCACTAACGGCTTGTAAACCAATGATTCATAGAACTGAATCCCATTTAAATCAGGCATTTGTATATCCAGAAAAATCAGTTCAGGTTTTTCCTGTTGAATTTTGTCCAACGCTTCAAAAGCATTCTTACAGGAAGCGATAAGTTTCAAGAATGGAACCTTTTCAATATAAGATTCCAAAATCTCCCTTGCAAGTGGTTCGTCATCAACTATAATACACTTCATCACGACTTTAGATTGAGATGCAAATCTACTTTAAAAAAGCCTTGGCTCTCACCCTGATGTAACACATAATCGTCTCCATAATGCAAATCAAGCCTTTTTTTCACATTTGCCAATCCAATTCCTGATGAAGCGTCTTTGCTCTTAGCCTTTGATATCCGGTTAATGACCTCAAAGACAAGATGTCTTCCCTTTACTGATAACTTAATTTTTATATCCGCACCCTCTGAACCAACGCCATGCTTAAAAGCATTTTCGACAAAAGGAATGAACAACATGGGTTCAATCATTTTTGCCGAAAAGTCCCCAACAACTTCAAAACTGATTTTTGCTTCATCAGAAAGTCTGAGTCTTTGCAACTGGATGTAATTTTTCAGGTAATCCACTTCCTTTTTCAACGGGACCAGCTTCTGATCTGCATCATAAAGCATATGCCGCAGTAAATCGGACAATTGTAATAATGCCTCCGGCGTTTTATCTGACTTCTTAATTGCCAATGCATAAATTCCATTCAGGCTGTTAAACAGGAAATGCGGGTTTACTTGTGACTTTAAAAAAGAGAGTTCCGAGCGGAGTTTCTCCTTTTCCATTTCTTTCCTTTTCCGGTCCTGTATATACCATTCACGCGTTTCACATATCACCGTACTAATCAAAAATCCCAGTAATACCATAAAGACAGTTCCAGTGTTCTCGGCATCTCTGTGCCTTTGGATCCTATGCTCAATATGTCTTTGCTCCTTTGGGCTTAAATTTTGAATTTGTGTCATTTTCCCATATCTATTATGAACATAATTCATTACAGAATTATTAGTATAAAAAGTAAAGACTAAGCTGGCTAATAGCGCCAGGAAAAACAGAAATTGCCTTTTCTTCAGCAATAAACGAGGGACAAAAATGAAATAATTGAGATAAAAGAATAAAACTACCAGAATAAACTGCAGATTTCTTTTTACCAGAAAAACAGTTCCGGTAGGCACTTCAAAAAACAAATCCGGCAAAAAATAAACCACAACCCAAGCAAGGATGTGGAGAATGGGTGTTAGGTATTTCTGAATTTTCATGACCAGTCACAAAATTTGCAGCGAAGGTACAGATAGTTAACATATTATTCGACTCTTTTAGACGAACATGAACTTTAGATCGACAGGAAAGGTTTTGAATACGACTAAATTTTAAAAGATAAAGATAATCGGGGATTTTGTACTTTTGTATTGGAAATAAAAACACAGTCACGCAGGCAGAAACTCCTATTATCTTACTGATTTTCAGGAATTTTCTCCTCAACTAAAATCATCACATTAAATTTCGAGTATCTATGAAATTAGCAAATCCATTATTGGAAGATTTTAATACGCCTTTCGGGGTACCACCATTTGAAGAAATTAAAGCGGAAGATTACAAACAGGCTTTTGAAGTTGGAATTGATCAACATGAAAAAGAAATTCAAGCTATTGTAAATAATCAGGAAGCTCCTGATTTTGGAAACACAATTGAAGCATTTGAACGCTCAGGGAAATTATTGAACAGAAATAATTTAGTCTTTGAAAATATCCTTTCATCGGAGACCAGCGATATTTTACAGCAAATCGCGAAAGAGCAGGCCCCTTTGTTGTCGGACCACTGGGACAACATTCTAATGAATTCAAAACTTTTCGAAAGAATAGAACAAGTTTATCAGGAAAAGTCAAAACTTAATCTAAGTACAGAACAGAAGATGCTTTTGGACAAAATACGCAAAGATTTTGTTCGCGGTGGGGCAAAATTATCTGATTCAGACAAACTTAAGCTGAAAGAAATCAATGCCAAACTCAGTGTTCTGTCACTGCAATTCGGCGACAACGTACTTGCCGATAACAATGCTTTTGAATTGTTTATTACCGACGAAAAAGATCTGGCAGGATTACCTGAATCCGTTATTGACGCTGCATCAGAGAGCGCCAAAAAGAAGGGCCAAAGTGAAGGTTGGAGTTTTAACCTGAACAAACCAAGCCTGATTCCATTTCTCCAATATGCTGAAAATAGAGAACTCCGAAAAAAAATGTATTTGGCATACTACCAAAGGGGAAATAACCACAACCTTAACAACAACAAAGCCATTCTGAAACAGATGGTAAATCTTCGGCTTAAGAAAGCTAAAATGCTGGGCTATAAAACCTATTCTGATTATACTTTAGAAGAAAGTATGGCTAAAAAACCAAAGGCAGTATTTGATCTGCTCAGCAAGATTACTCCTGCTGCCATTGAACTCGCAAAAATGGAAAAAGAGCGTTTGCAGGAAATCTCTGATCAAGACAAGGACAACATTACCATAGAACCTTGGGATTGGTGGTATTATACTGAAAAGCTCAGAAAAGAAAAATATGATCTTGATGAAACTCAGCTTCGGCCCTATTTTCCGTTGGAAAATACGGTGAAAGGACTGTTTGATGTTTTGAATAAATTGTACGGAATTACATTCAAAATAAACAGAGAAATCCCTGTTTATCAAAAAGATGTATTACCATATGAGGTCCATGAAGAAGGCGGGAATCTTACCGGAATTCTTTATATGGATTTCTTTCCGCGACCATCCAAACAAGGCGGTGCATGGATGACAGCTTACAGGGACCAGCATTTCGAAAACGGGAAAAATGTAATTCCAATAATTTCCGTGAATTTCAACTTTACCTCTCCCACCAAAAGCAAACCGGCTTTACTGAGTTTCGAGGAAGTAGAAACGCTGTTTCACGAGTGCGGTCATGCCATCCACGGATTGTTTAGCAATTGTAAGTATGAAAGTCTTGCCGGCACGGAAGTTCCACGTGATTTTGTGGAAATGCCATCACAAATTTTGGAAAACTGGGCCTCAGAGCCGGAAGTATTGAAGAGTTATGCCCGCCATTATAAGAGCGGAAATCCCATCCCTGATAAACTCATCGAAAAACTGGAAGCCAGCCGCAAGTTCAATCTCGGTTTCAACCTGACCGAATATCTTGCTGCAACACATCTCGACATGTCCTGGCATACTTTGACAACAATCTTTACAGGCGAAGTCGATGAATTTGAAAAAGATTCCATGAGCCGCATCCAACTCATTCGCGAGATTTTACCACGATACAGAAGCACTTTCTTTAATCACATTTTCTCAGGAGGCTATGCTTCAGGTTATTACAGTTATGTTTGGTCAGAGGTAATTGATGCAGATGCTTTTCAGGCATTCAAAGAGACATCACTTTTTGATAAATCCACAGCCGAACGCTTCAGGAAGGAAATTCTGGCTAAAGGAGGTACTGAGGATCCCATGCAGTTGTTTAAAAACTTCCGTGGAAGAGAGCCTGAAACAGATGCTTACATGAAAAAGAAAGGATTGAACTAGAGAATTATAAAAAAATCACCCGACAAGAGAAAAAATTCTAAGATAGCGTTATTTCAATATAAGTCAATAGATTGATAAATATCATTATAAAAAAAAGGGCATTATCTTATTGATTCCATGTATAAATAGGCATTAATCTCTAGAGAATAAAGCAAAGGCCTAATTTTTGTAAAATATTTTTATAAATTTACACCACCCTAAATTAGTACATCAAAAAACCAATTTAAGGCAAAGAAGCCAAAGACGATCTTATCCATGTAATTTTTAGGAGAATAGAAAAGGCGAGAAAGGAAAGAATTCGGGCTTACAAAACTATTTAAACCTTTAGACCTCCGTGTATGAAAATACGATTGATTACATCACTCATTATTATCATGATATTTGGAAGTGCAAAGTGTTACGCTCAAGCTTCCTTTTTTTCTGCAAATAACATTTACGGGCTCAGCCCAATATTGTATAACGGTAAGTTTTATACTTTTTTTACAGCTGCAAGCACCAAAGGGTCCCAGTTTTTGGACGGTCCCAAATTTGTGAAAGGCTCTGTTCAATTCAGAGGTGAAAAATTCAGTAATCTTTTGCTCAATTATGATGTTCATAAACAAAAGCTTGTCCTTAAATACAAAACTCAAATGAAAAATCTTAGGGAGATTGTTCTCTCTAATGTATGGCTTAAATCATTTAATTTAGGACAAAAGCATTTTGAGATTCTAACTTTCCCAGGCCTCAAACCAAAGATATATCAGGTTATCGGGAATGGTCATTATAAGATTCTTTACACATGGAGAAAGGATTACAACCATAATAACACTTATGGGGCTACTAATTTTGTATTCTCTAAGCCTGTTAGAGAGTCCTATTTGAAAGTAGGGAACAAACTAATACATTATAAAAAGAACAAGAGTTTTATCGCTTTGTTCGGCCCGCAAAATAAATCGGCGCTCAATAAATTTCTTCGCAAAAACAGAATAAAATTAAACAGAATAAAGAAATCCAGCCTGCAAAATGTCCTAAAACTTATCAATTATTGTAATACCCTTCCAGTCAAATGAAAAAAGCAATCCTATTCGCAACACTTCTTTTCCTTTCTACATGGACTTTAGCCCAAAGAACTCAAAAGACAATGAATTGCCATTTTAATAATGTTTCTTTCGAAGAATTTTGCAATGAAGTGTACCAGGAAACTGGTGTCAGAGTATTTTACAAGCGGGAATGGGTTATTAACCTTAAAATCTCTTTCAATGCTCAAAATGTTAATGCAAAGCAAGCAGTAATGCTTGCTATTAGAAACACAGATCTTGAAGTTTCGCGATGGAACAACAATCTTGTACTAATGCCTCATAAAAAGCTCACGACAAAGCTCCCTGTCTATCATCCGGAGACAAAAATAGAAACCACCACACCAACCACCAAAGGACTGACAGCCAGTGAAGAAAGATATTTGATCGGGAGAAAACCCGGTGTTATTAAAACAGTGAGGGTCGGGGAAAAGGGAGGCCGCTTGATAAATGGGAAAGCCACCATTTTAGGACGTATCATGGACAAAGAAACCGGAAGACCTGTGGCGTTTGGAACATGTTATGTAGAAGAAACAAAATCAGGTGCTGTTTCAGGGAAGAATGGTTTTTTTACGTTGATTCTAAAGCCAGGGAAATATACGCTTGCATTCAACTACATGGGTTATCAGCATAAGAAACTAATGATAAATGTTTGGTCCAATGGTAAATTTACAGTAAATCTATGGAAGATGGCATACCAAATGCACGAGTTTGTTGTTCATGGTGACCGTCAGATGAGCATGACTGAAAAAGATCCTGGTATTGATAAAGTTTCCATGACCTCCATTAAGCAATTGCCGATGATGATGGGCGAAAGCAATATTTTAAAAGTTTCGGGTACTTTGCCTGGCATCGTAAGCGAAGGAGAAGGCTCTTCAGGATTAAACGTACGAGGAGGTGGTGCAGACCAGAATGCTTTCTACATAAATAAGATTCCTATTTACAACACATCACATCTTTTTGGTTTCTTTCCGGCTTTCAGCTCAGATATTATAAAAGACTTTTCTATATATAAAGGTTACATTCCAGCCAGATATGGAGGGCGACTTTCTTCAGTCTTTAATATCATCACTAAGCAGGGAGATATGAAACGCTTTGCAGCACATGGGGGACTAAGTCCGGTATCAGGGAATATTGAGTTTGAAGGGCCTATTAAAAAAGATGCGTTGTCATATATCTTTAGTGTGAGGTCAACTTACTCAGACTGGATTTTGAAAAATATAAAAGATCCTACTATTAAAGGCAGTACTGCCAATTTTTATGATTACTCGGGTGGGCTTTCATACAATGCAGCTAATACACAGATTCAGCTCTTCTATTATCATAGCTTTGACCATTTCAAACTTACTAAAATTGATGATTATAATTATGCTAATACCGGAGCTTCGCTAGACATCAACCATAATTTTTCTAACACATTCAGGGGAGATTTTACACTTGTTGCTTCGCAATATACTTTTAACACTGTTGATAAAGAGCAGCTTTCAAGCGCTTATCAACAAGCCTATAATATGGGGCATTACGAAGCAAGAGCTGATTTCTCGAAAACTTTAAGCAACACAAATTCACTTAATTTTGGATTCGGAGCTGTTCTTCACAAACTGGACAGAGGAAATGTTATACCTTTTGGAACAGAGTCACTTTTGATTCCTGTAGCACTGGGTAAAGAAAAAGGAATTTCCGCATCTATCTATGGATCGGACACATATAAACCATCTCGCCTTTTAAGTATCACGGCAGGAGTAAGGTTTACAATGTATTCACCACTAGGACCTTCCACTGTATTAAAATATCAGCCCGGCATGCCTGTAGAGCCTCTTTATGTGCGCGACACAGTCAACTATGGAAATAATGTTCCTATACGTTGGTACCCAGAACCTGACTTAAGAGCAGCTATCAAATATCAGACAGATGAAAATGGGAGCATAAAATTAGCTTTCAATCAAATGCACCAAAATCTCTTCATGTTAAATAACACCATTGCTGTTTCTCCAAACGTTCAATGGAAGCTGGCTGATTACCATATACGTCCTTCCAAAAGTAATCAGGTTTCTCTTGGGGTTTTCAGAACAATTCCCAAATCTGGAATAGGAGCCTCGGTAGAAGTATATTATAAGGAAGAATATGATTATCCACAGTTTAAAGACGGAGCTTCTTTTTTAAACACTTCACACGTGGAAACAGAAGTTTTGCAGGGAACAGAGAAGAGTTATGGAGTTGAGGTGTTGTTAAAGCGGTCCAACCGTAAGCTTGATGGATGGCTTTCGTACACTTATTCGAGGGCATTGATGAGGGTAAATGGAGGTGAAACCTGGAACAGTATTAATAATGGAAAGATTTATCCTTCAAATTTTGATATTCCGAATATAGCAAACCTTGTTATGGATTACCACCTAAGTATGCGTGTAACATTTTCGACAATAATGACATACAGGACCGGGAAACCGATTACGTATCCGGTTTCAGTATATTATGTTAACGGGGAACCTTATTTAGATTATTCAAGTAGAAATGCTTATCGAATTCCGGATTATTTTCGTTTGGATCTATCGATGGCTATTGAAGGGAATCTCAGAAGGCACAAGTTGATGCATAGTTCATTTGTCTTTAGCGTTTACAATCTGACCGGGAGAAAAAATCCTTATTCAGTATATTTTAATACCTCTAACGGTCGAATAACTGGATATTCCTATTCTGTTATAGGGGTGCCTATTTTCACGATTACCTGGAAGTTCAAACTTGGAAATTATGCGTCGGAATAAAATAATATGGATTATTATGTCGCTGGAACTTTCATCTTGCGTTAAGATTTATTCTCCTCACATTAAAGGTTCTGACACCAGTAAATATGTTATTTCAGGACAAGTAACCATGGGTAATCAAACGCAAACCGTAAATGTTTCCAAGACTTCACCTATCAGCAGCCCCACTTACAAGCCGGTTAAAGGATGCCAAGTTACAATCCGGGATAATCAAAACCACAGTTTTTCCATGGTAGATCTGGGAAATGGAAGCTATTCCACCATGGTGGATCCTCAATATCTGGTCCCGGGTCATGTCTTTAGAGTAAGTGTTATCACGCCAGACGGAGACAGCATTATTTCTGACTATGATACACTACATCAGGTACCCCCTGTGGATTCCATACATTATTCTATAAAGAAAGTTACTAGCTCAACCGGTTTATCAACAGAGGGTTTGCAATTTTATGTTGACCTGAAAGGAACAAATACTGACAGCCGCTATTATCGATGGGCGATTTATGAGACATGGGAGTATCATGCCGCATATCCAATTGTCTATTATTATAGTTATCCCTTAATACTCCATCATAATATCCCTCCTGATTCATCCAAATTCACCTGTTGGGATACTAGGAGAATACCAAAAATTTTCACCTTATCTACCAAAAATTTATCGCAAAATAAATATAATAGTCTCCCGCTACAATATGTAGATAATACAACTCAAAAACTTTTTAATGGTTATAGCATGCTGGTTGAGCAATTTGCCTTAAGCAAAGCGGCTTATAATTATTGGTCACAAATGCAAGCACATAGCACACAAGAAGGCGGATTGTATGAAAAACAACCTTTGGCTATCCGTGGGAACCTTCGTGATATTACACATCCTAATAAAGAAGTTTTGGGTTTTTTTACTGCTGAATCAGTAAGTTATAAAAGAATCTTTATACGAAGAGTTCCAGGTTTACCCTTGAAGTATGTTACACCTTGCAGTGAACACCCATTAAAACTCATTCCGACTGATAAATCATTCTTTCCAATATATCTCAAAGCTGACAAAGGCGGAAAAAATACTGGTATTGAGCTGTCTGTCTATTGTGTCAATTGTCTACTACAGGGTGGCGACACTATTAAACCTTCATTTTGGCCAAAATAATATGATTAAAAAATATTACTCATCGATATTGTTGCTGCTGGCACTTTCATCCTGTGTGAAGATTTATTCTCCTCACATTAAAGCTTCTGATGCGAATAAATTTGTTGTATCAGGACAAGTGACAATGGGTGCTCTGACTCAAACCGTAAATGTTTCCAAGACTTCCCCCATCAGTAGTCCCGCCTACAAGCCGGTTACAGGTTGTAAAGTCACAATCCGGGATAATGAAAATCATGATTTTACCATGGTTGATCTGGGAAATGGAAGCTATTCCACCATGGTTGATCCTCAATATCTGGTCCCGGGTCATGTCTTTAGAGTAAGTGTTATCACGCCAGACGGAGACAGCATTATTTCTGACT
>CAZGZO010000052.1:1596-4025 GCA_964529695.1 uncultured Lentimicrobiaceae bacterium | reverse complement strand
AAGAATTTTTATAAGTCCTGTACAGGGAATCGTCAGAAAGTATGTAATACCTTGCAGTGAAGTTTCTCCTTTGCCCCCTTTGTCTCCTAATTTACCAGAATCAGCTTTTCCATTATACTATAGGTGGAACTTAGCACACGACACTATATGGTTGTTGCATAGCACCTGTGTCAATTGTTTACTGCAGGGCGGTGACACTATTAAACCTTCATTTTGGCCAAAATAATAATTATGAATAAAAAAAATTACAAATATTACCCTCTGTTACTTATGATACTGGTTTTTCCTTTATTACTTAAAGGTCAGGAGGGTAATGAATTGCCAAAAGCAGAAAAACTGGCATTATTCACAGATCGTGGAATATATATTACCGGTGGAGAAGTTCACTTTACCGCCTTTGTTATAAACCACACAAAGACAGAATTTAGTGATATATTATATGCTGAGATTGTAGAATCTGATGGCACAAAAATTATCGGAGGTAAATTTCCTTTGAATCATTCCTCTGCTCATGGATGCCTAACCATTCCTTCGGGAAGCATAACCGGGAATTACTATCTGAGGGTTTACACAAAATACATGAGAAATCTTGGGCCTAAATCGTTTGTTTATGTAGGTTTGAAAATTGTTAATCCTAATAAGTCAGATGTACTGGAAGGGAAAGACTCCTTGATGATTTCCCACCGGAATAATTCCAAAAAAACAATTAGTAGCAACCTTAAGATTTCTACTGACAAACAAACCTATTACCCAAGAGAAAAGGCAGCTGTCACTATCAAAATAAATAGCGTAAAACCGGGGAAAATAATGGGGCTCAGTATTTCAGTAATTCCTGAAGCCTCCGCTCCGGAAGCAATGTTTAACGAAGATACCTCGGCACGCAGCGTGAATTTTATTCGATACTATCCGGAAAATCGTGGGCTCTCACTTACAGGAATTTTAAGAGACAGCATTTCAAAAAAGCCAGAGGCAGGATCTAGAGTGAATCTTTCCATTATTGGGAACAGAAAAGCTTTCCTGGCCGTCAAAACCGACAGAAACGGCCACTTTTACTTTTCTTTACCTCCCTATCCAGGAAACCGGGATATATTTATCAATCCTCAAAACATTCCGGGAAAACATCCTAAAATTTTGGTAGACAATGACTTTTCTAGTCGCCCAATACACTTACCTGCAATCCAATTCAAAATGGATTCAGCAGAGCAAAAAGTTGCAATCCGTATGGCACAGGATAACCAAATCAGACAAATTTATTATAATAACAAACTTCGGTGTATTCATAAATCTACTTGGTCTGGCAAGGCTTTTTACGGGAAACCATCTTATGTCTTAAAACTCGACGAATATATTCAGCTCCCAACCCTGGAAGCTTATTTTTATAACCTGCCATCCATGGTTAAAATCAGAATACACCATGGCAAGAAATATTTCAAGATAATTGGGGAACAGCCTATCATGAATTATTTAGAGCCCTTGGTTTTGATTGACTATGTAGCCGTTGACAATCCTATGAGGGTTCTATCTATCGCTCCTGTTAATGTTGATCGCGTGGAAGTTGTGAATAAACCATACGTAATAGGAAATATGGAATATGGCGGGATTGTCAATATTATTTCAAAAAAGGGCGATTTTGCTGGAATCGATCTTCCAAGCTCAGGAATGTTTTTGAACTACGCCTTTCTTCATAACAATTGTCAATGCTCCTTCACCAGCCCTAAATCAGAAAATCAACCGGATACAAGAACTACTTTGTATTGGAATCCTGATGTTTCAATAAATTCTAAACATGAAATTCATTTTTCGTTTAACACATCCGGTACTCCAGGAAAATATATCATTGTTTTGCAGGGAGTTAATTCGAATGGAAAGCCTTTTATGAAACAGAAAGTCATCGAAGTAAGACCAAAACCCTGATGAGTTATCGGTCTTCAAGCTGTTTGGCCAATTCAGGAATATTTGTGTCTAATCCATTAATAATCAGCTGGGCTTTTTTATAATAGGGAATCCTTTCTTCCATTTTTTCCTGGATATAGCGAATAAGATCTTCACCGGATTTTCCTTCAACCAATGGGCGTTTTCTGGCTGCGGTCTCCAGACGACTGGCAATGGCTTTTGGTGTCATTTCCAGGTAAACACTGGTTCCGTTTTTGTTGATTTCTTCCATACTGTCAAGATAGCAGGGCGTTCCCCCACCCGTAGCCACCACAACTTCTTTCATATCAAAAGTTTTCATCAACCTCTCATGTTCCAGGCTTCTGAAAAGCTTTTCCCCATATTTACCAAAGAAAGTTTGAATATCGATTTTATATCGCTCTTCAAAAAAATCATCCAAATCCAGAAAACGGTAGCCCAACTCAGCGGCCAGCTTCCTGCCGACCGTGGTTTTTCCGGCTGCCATAAATCCTATCAGGTAGATTCTTTCTTTCATA
>CAZGZO010000052.1:0-1496 GCA_964529695.1 uncultured Lentimicrobiaceae bacterium | reverse complement strand
GACCGTGGTTTTTCCGGCTGCCATAAATCCTATCAGGTAGATTCTTTCTTTCATATACTTTTTCGTTCCGGCTCAAAAATAACTAATAATACTATTACCTTGATAAAACTTCCTTGGCTTTAGCTTTTAGACATTAGCTTTTGGCTGTGGGTGGCGCTCCGCTTCGGAACCATTTTATCTTCTGGTCCTTTGATTTTTTTAACCTTTAAACCCTCAAACCATCCACCCCTTCAACCCTCAAATTCTTACAAGTCGATGGAATCTGTCCTGAGCTTGGGTTTTTTTGTTTTATTCACAAAATAAACGCCAATAAAAATCAACACAGAAGCTACGATTTCCACCACAGTCAGCTTGTCCTTTCCAAACGAAACAGCTACCAGGGTTGTAATCATAGGTTGCAAGTAAATGTAAGAACTGTTCACACTGGGGCTGATTTTTCTTAATGAATAATTGTTCAGGAAGTATGCAAAAACCGTGGTAAAAAGAACAACATAACCGATTGACAGCCAGATATGAAAAGGAATTACAACAAAGTTGGCTTCAGAGATCTGTTTCAGGGAAGCAGGTATCACGAAAATCAATCCAAAAGTAAACACCCATTTCATCACTGTGAGCGGTTTGTACGACCGCATTAGTGGTTTTATGAGTACCAGAAATAATCCATAAGAAGCAGCATTGATCAAAACCATGATATTTCCTAGCGTGGTTGATGAATTGAGTGTGATATTTCCGTTTCTCAAAATGAGATAAGCCGCACCTGCAAATCCCAGGACGATTCCAATGGACTTTGTCCAGGTAATCCTGTCTTTTATGATAAAATGAGACATTATCAGTACAAAAATTGGCGTTCCCACCATGATAATGGAAGCATTAATTGGTGTGGTCAGATTTAATCCTTCAAAAAACAGTATCTGATTTATTGCCACCCCGAATAGGGCAGCTACAAACATTCGCTTCAAATCTGTCCGGGCAACTTTCTCACTGCCAATAATCAAATCCACAATCCAAAATACTGTGGCAGCTCCCACCACACGAAGGACAATGATGGCACGAGGTTCCAGCCAATGGGGCATAATACCTTTGGCTATAACGAAATTCAATCCGAAAATCAGGTTTGCACCAAGCAAAGCCAGGTGTGCCTTTACATGATCCGGCTTCATAAACTACAATAAATTGGATTTAGGGCTGTTACAGACAGTCCTACAGCCTAACTATAAATTAAATACGGATAAGCTAAAACGGAAGGTCACCTTCTTCATCCATCGGGTCTGACATGTCTATTGCCAGATTATCCGGAGGCATAGAAGGAGCATTTCCTTCTTCCTTCTGAATACGCCAGGCTCTCACATCTGTGAACCAGCGTTCGTTATATTCACGTGATTCAATGTTAACAGAGACGGTTATCTTGTCGCCTTCACTGACTTCGTCCAGGCTTTTTATCTTGTCGCCCCAAAGGCTGATGCAAACTTTCTTGGGATACTGGTCTTCTGTTTCAA
>CAZGZO010000051.1:0-13792 GCA_964529695.1 uncultured Lentimicrobiaceae bacterium | reverse complement strand
ATTCATGATCAAAAATGAATAGGCTTCAGCACAAATCTGCCATAAGCAACAAAGACACTAACAGCAGCCACAACAAGCCAGTAAATAATATGATTATAATCTATGTTGCCAGAAAAGAGATCTATTCCGGAAAAAAGCATCATTTCCACTGCTATGAGCGTTGCTGCAACGGGAACTGCGATACCGAGACGCTTGCTGAAAACAGGAAGAATCAAACCTAAACCGCAAAGTATTTCAACAACAGCCAACGCAAGCCAAACTCCATGCGGAATGATCTTGAGTGAAGGCACAGTTTGTGCCGAGTTTGAAAACTTCCACAATGCTCCCATGATGGTGTGCAATGCGAGAAGTACCTGAAGAATCCATAAAAATATATTCATGTTTTTACCTCCCGGAAAATTTAGTTCAACAAAAAATATGTTATTTCAATTTACTTATAACATCCTGCAACCTGTTATGAGCCATATTGATACCTTGAGCAAAGGGCATCTTCAATTGCTGATCCCTGACTTCCACCGATTCATAAATCGTATGGATGCTGAGTCTACTGGTGTCGTCAGTTAGTTTATCAAATTTTAAAAGCTCAAGCTGAACTCCCAGATTTACATTTTCCATTTCGAAGGTCCTGATTATTATTTGGTTCGGACTAAATTCATGAATCGTCCCATGAGCGCTAAACAATACATTTCCCTGAGAATCCGTAGTTTCATACTGATAACTTCCATGCTTTTTACTTTCCAGTTTCACCACCTTCGTTCCCATCCATTGTTCAACGAGTTCTGGCTCTGCGTAAGCTCTGAAAAGTAATTCCAAAGGCAAGTCAAATTCCCTGGTTATTGTTAATTCCTGTTTGCCATTCTCAGCAATAACTTTTGTTTTGTGTTCCATAATAATCCTATTTGTTTGTTTTATAATTTTTCATAACGCTTTCCAATTTGTTAAACCTTTCATCCCACATTTTGCGGAAGGGTTCAACAAAATCCGCGATTTCTTTCATCTTTTGGGGATTCAAATGGTAATAAACCTCCCTACCATCCTGCTTTTGTTCCAGCAACTGGCATTCTGTAAGGATTTGAAGGTGTTTTGAAACAGTTGGCCTGGCAGTATCAAAGTTTGATGCAATTGCACCGGCTGTCATAGACTGGGCCGCCAGCAAGAGAAGTATGGTTCTTCTTGTCGGATCGGCTATGGCCTGAAATACATCTCTTCTTAATTTCATTGTGTAGTTATTTGACTACAAATATATATGTAGTTATTTAACTACGCAACTATTTTTAAACTTTTTTAAAGCCCACCATGAAATCAAAGAAAGGAATTCTCCTTTAATTTAA
Organism: uncultured Lentimicrobiaceae bacterium; assembly: GCA_964529695.1. Classification (GTDB taxonomy): domain Bacteria; phylum Bacteroidota; class Bacteroidia; order Bacteroidales; family F082; genus Sulfidibacterium. Next base: position 12,461 of record CAZGZO010000051.1, on the reverse strand, counting down.
TCTTTTGCGGTAAACATCTAAATAGGTACTACGATAAAATATAAAGTGTGGAAAAATGATATCTAAAAACTTTAAAAATCATTTAGAAAATAGATTCTGGAAAGTATTATCCTTAAATAATTGATTTACAACATTATTAATAACAACCAAGAAATCGACTACCTGACTATCAATCACATTCTTGTTAAAGTGTTTTTGTATTTTGTCTTTAACAATTTGATTCCACTCCCAATGCTGAAATCCATCCTTATTTTGTGTATTACAATAGTATTCTTTAAACAGTGGCTCATAACAATCTTTAAAACCACGTTTAGTATAAGTATATGAACAACTAAAATCCCTGCTAAATACGGTATCATCATCTTGAATTACAGAAACGGCAACAATACAGGCTTGAGTTATATGCTTCGAAATTATCCCGACTTTAACATCGTCGGATAATTTAGCAATCCTTATTAATAATCTAGTGTCAGCGTCAACATTGTCCTTAAATCCTTTGTCTTCCAGAATTTTCTTTATTATCTTTCTCGCGTTATCATAAACATCACCATACCAATCGATTAATTTAATATTCTTAGGTGAAACATTGCCTATCTGAAACTTATCTTTCCTGCCGTCGACTATTTCAATAGAAAGATTATTCCTTGAAATTTTTGGATGTTTAACAAAGGTGTAACTGTTTTTGGAGGGAACTTTCCCCTTCATTTCATTCCTCTCAATTTTGTTCAAATTGTCCTTAGCAACCCCTGAAAATGGAATAAAAACAATAATAAAGAATACAAGCAAATATTTCATAACCATTAAATTTATATTTATAATAGAAATACTAGTATTTAAAATTGTACCTAATGTCTTGCATCTGTATTAAAAGTCATTTATCTAGACAGAATTTGACTTTTTCGCTCTCGTAAACACTCAATAATTCAGTATTTTATGGAATTCCCTCATTTTCAGTCAACATAAGCCATCATAGTCATAATAATCTTCGTTTAAAGCAAAGTGATTTAATTGAATCAATCATTACGACACCCTCTAAATAGTAACCAACAAATAATATATGCTTTCAGAAATTATTAAAAGAATAATTTTTATCATTTGGGTTAATATTTAGCATAAGATATTGGACATACCAGACCATACCTGAACACTCATAACAAATATAACACTAAAAAACTACAAACCAAGCATATTCAATTTTTTGTTATTTATACTCCAAAATCAATGGACCCAGTTTGTGACGTGAAAAGCACTATTGCCGAAAATAGCGAGTAAATAACTAAAACAAAAAGGATGATTAGCTTACTTAAAAGGAAATTATTCGTAGAGATTTAACGCAGCAAGGTCGGAGATTAGTTCAAATTACGATATTCAATCGGTGTATAGCCTGTAAGCTTTTTAAAAATCCTGCTAAAATATTGAGGATATTCAAATCCTAAGGCAAAAGCAATCTCACTAACAGTATCACCTGAAGCCAACAATTTGTTTTTTGCTTCTTCTATCAGGAAATAGTGGATATGTTCCTGTGCATTTTTCCCGGTTTCTTTCTTTAGCAAATCGCTGAGGTAGTTTGGAGTAAGGTTCAGATTATCAGCACAAAACTTAACAGTTGGCAGTCCCTTTTCTTTTAAAGATTCAGATTGATAATATTCTGACAAAATACTTTCGAACCTCGATAAAATATCCTTGTTGCCAACAGATCGTGTAATAAACTGTCTATCATAAAACCGGTCGCAATAATTCAAGAGCAACTCAATGTTTGAAACGAGCAGTGTTTGTGTATGCGAATCAATATTTTGCGACAATTCATAATCAATTTTTTTGATGATATCAGTAACCATTTCCCGCTCTTTATCAGACAAATGCAATGCCTCGTTTGAGTTATATGAAAAGAAAGAGTAGGATTTCATTTTGACAGCTAAAGAGGTTCCTTTCAACAAATCCGGATGAAAGAACAAACCCCAGCTTTTTCCAGGTTCCTCCACATTTTCATTGCCGTTATCCTCAATTTCAGCAACTTGCCCTGGCCCAATAAAAACCATGGTACCTTCTTCAAAATCGTAATTTTGACGGCCATACTTCAACTGACTGCAATTCTTACCTTTTAGGAAAACGGAATAGAAGCCGGTTACGATCTTCGTATTTTTATAGGGACCATCATAGGGCATCGACAAATCAGCAATACAGACCTGTGGATGTTTTGGTTTATCCTGATCAAGCAGGTCATTCAACTGTGAAATAGAATCTATTCTGAATATCTTTTCCATTTTGAATTACTCTTAAGCCATTCGGGATATTCCAATATCAAAAATACGGTCGCCGAGCCATTTTCTCATAAAGATGGCAGGTTTCGCCATATATCCCTTGGCATAGCGGATTTTAGGACGTCGGGATGTAACAGCTTTATAAATGACATTCGCAATTACTTTAGGATCTGAAAGTTGATTATTAGCGTACATTTTATTCATGCCATCAGCGTATTTTTTAGCTTCAGCAGCATAGACTCCTGAACCGGAAGTTTTCTTCAGGTTGTCCATGGCAATGTGTCCCCATTCCGTTTTGATGCCGCCTGGTTCGACCACAATAACATCAATACCAAATTTCTTAGTTTCCAACCGTAAGCAATCCGAAAAGCCTTCCAGAGCATGTTTCGTTGCATGGTACCAGCCGCCGAACGGAGTATATACTTTTCCTCCCATTGAAGAGATATTCACAATTTTACCAAAATTGTTTTTCCTCATAGACGGCAAAACCAGTTGCGTTAAACGTGCCAAGCCAAAAATATTTACTTCAAATTGACGGCGGGCCTCTTCCATAGGAACATCTTCAATGGCGCCGTAAGAGCCGTATCCGGCATTGTTCACCAACACATCAATTCTGCCTTCTTTTTCAAGAATCTGATTGATACAATTCACCATCGACTTTTCTTCAGTTACATCCAGTGCTATGATGTGGATTCCTGCATCTTTCAGGTCTTTCATTTTTTCAGTTCTACGTGCCGCGCCATAAACAATAAAACCGTTTTGATATAGTTTATATGCAGTTTCTTTTCCAATACCTGAACTTGCTCCGGTTATTAAAGCTACTTTCTTTGTTTCCATGGTCTGAAAATTTAAATTCATTTTAATTGCAAAATTATGACAATTAAATAGTTGCCTGACAAACCAAATTACTGATTGTTGAATACTTTTTACGGTTCTCAGCCTTTTGAATGATTTTATTTGCTATTACTTTGATTTCATTATGGCCGAATCTTCCCACAATGCCTTCAACACCAGTATAGATTTGTTATATAATCAAACCGCACTAATTTATCTTTTTCAAATTTATGAAATAAGTCTTCAATTTTTTTCATCAATTTTTCGAATTCTTTACCTGTTTTAGGACAATATGACGAGGACCTCAATCTGCCTTTTAATCCTTCCAAATCGAATATCTGATGGTTTTTCAGAGAGCTCTTAAACAAAGTCGCGGGTGAGAAAAAGCGAATTATATCATTATCTGATATATTCTTGTGGGTCACATCATTATATTCAGGTATATTATTTCTTAATAATTGTTCATACCCCTTTTGAAATAAGTCATTCTCATTTCTGACATTCCAGGCTAAAACGATATGCCCGGTCGGTTTCAGAATTCTGTTAAACTCAAGTTTGGCTTGGAATTTATCAAACCAATGAAAAGCCTGTCCACAAAAAATGAAGTCAACACTTTCACTTTCCAGATTTGATTTCTCAGCTGAACCATCTACACTCACAAACTTTGTTTCATCTTCAAAAAGCTGTTCAGCAGCATGTCTCATTTCCACATTTGGTTCTACTCCAAAAACCTTATTGCCGTTTTTAATAAATAAATCTGAAGAAATTCCCGTCCCGGAACCTATGTCGGCAACTATGTGATTCTCTTCCAAGCCGATCTCCCGGCGCAATAAATCAATCATATTTGTCGGATATTTCGGACGATATTTCATATAGTCTACAACTCTATCAGAAAATCTTGTTGTGTTTGTTTTCATTTGATTATTCTTTTTATAAGTTTTTCAACCACATTCAGTACTATGAAATGCAGGGAAAGTCTCCACTAACTCCTTCCTCTCAAGATCACATTCTGTAGTCATTATAATAGAATTTTCCAGCCCTGAATTTTCGGTTTATTAGTCAACCTTGATCTCTACAATTCTATCGTCATTCAAAACACTGATTTCTGTTTTACTGCTATTTGCAGGAATTTGTGTAAGATACCATTTCCTTTGATTTTTAACAATTATGAGCAGCCCTTCATCATCTCCCAAAACAGTAAAAAATTCGTTGCTATGTTGTTTTGCGAAAAATTCAAGTCCATATTCATTTGCCAATTTCCGGCCATATTCTAACGGATTGTCTTTTACAATGCCTATTTCGCTGATATTTAACAGCTGATTACTTCCAAACGGAAGTTCTTGGGAATTTTTAAGATCATGACGTGCTATGAATTCCAGAATATTGCCTTGGTTATCAAAAAAATATACAGAGTGGGCATGCCAGCTATCAAAGTCTGCTATAAAATTACCATCGCTAACAGGAATTAACTTTAGCCTTTTCTCTTTACACCATTTAAGCGCCTCATTAATTTTATTTTCGGGAATATTGAAGGCAAAATGGTAGATGGAATCCTCCCCTTTCTTTTCCACAAATTTTAAAGAGGAACTACCTATCTGAAAAGAAATTGAATCTGAATCTTTTGCAATTACAGGAAAATTGAAAATACGATGATAAAATTCCTTTGTATTTCCCAAATCTGCAGTTTGAATTTCTATATGTTCTAGTTTCATTGGTTTACTATTGTTTTTTGATTTTCAGAAAAAAGTGTTTGTTGCAAAGGTATCATAAGTATTTGTTGGATCATAGTTCTTACAGGTATTCACAAATGGGGCTTGCGAAACTGATTATTTTTTGTTGAGTACTTCCATAAACCTAGATTTAAAAGATTTTAATAATTTAGCAGTTAGTTGCTTCGTTCTTCATAAACCCGTCTAATACTTTTACTTATGAAAAAATATATTTTACTTTTAGCAAGTATCCTTTTCGTGTTTTCGTCTGTTTTTTCACAGGTAATTATCAGGCGGGATACTACGATTGAAGATATGGTTCAGGAAATTTCCCGGGCACGGATAAAACAGGATATTCTGAAACTTGTCAGTTTTAAAACCCGACATACTCTAAGCAGTCAGACCAATCCGAAAGAGGGCGTTGGTGCAGCCTGGAACTGGGTAAAAGCCCAAATGGAGAAATCCATCCCGGATTCACACGGCAGGTTGTCGGTTTATTTCGATAATTACACGCTCGGACCAAAAGATCGTCGCATAACAAGGACTGTTCACGTAAAAAATGTCATTGCAAAATTGAAAGGCACCAATCCCAATGACAACCGGATTTTTCTTGTGAGTGCCCATTTGGATTCCAGAGGAGACGACATCAACGACAGCACGTCTTTTGAACCTGGTGCTGATGATGACGGCTCCGGTGTGGCAGCCATTCTGGAATTGGTTAGAATCATGTCGAAACGTCAATTTTCCGGGACTATCATCTTTACAGTTGTCACGGGCGAAGAGGAAGGTTTATACGGTTCCAAACATATCGCTGAAGAAGCCAAGAAACAACACTGGAACTTGGTGGCTATGTTAAATAACGACATGATTGGCCAGGGCAGATCCAGCGGTACATTACTTAGCAACAATATGACAGTAAGAGTCTTCAGTGAAGGTGTTCCGGCTTACGAGACGCCCAAAATGGCCAGATTGAGAGCTTTTATTGCTGGAGAAAATGACAGCAAGGCCCGCGAACTGGCACGGTATATTAAAGAAGTCGGACAACGCTATGTGGATCAACTGATAGTAAATTTAATTTACAGACCTGACCGTTATGGCAGAGGCGGCGATCAATATTATTTTAGTAAACTTGGATTCACTGCAGTAAGAATTTGTGAGTCGCATGAGAATTACAATCACACGCACAAAGTTCCACGTATTGAAAACGGCGTTCAGCTTGGTGATTTACCGAAGTATGTAGATTATGAATATGTCAGGAAAAATACCGGCATTAATCTTGCTACACTTGCCAATTTAGCGATGGCTCCTTATGAACCACTGGACACAAAAGTGCAAATCTTTGACTTGACAAACTTTACCACTTTAACGTGGAAAACACCCACAAAAGGTGTAAAACCAGCCGGTTACTATGTTTTAATGCGTGCAACCGATCAACCGATGTGGCAACGGAAATATTATGTTACGGGAAATAAAATAACCCTACCCTACTCAAAAGACAACTATATTTTTGCAGTACAGTCTGTTGACAGTCATGGGCATGAGAGTTTACCGGTTATTCCATTTCCGCAATTTAAAAAGTAAAGAATTATTATGAAAAATGAAGCGTGAAGAATTTGGCCAATTTTAAAGTTTTTCATACTTCATTTTTCTTTCCAAAAACCTTTTCTCCATCCACAAAAGTATTCAGAACAGCCACTTTCGGAATATCCCTTTCTTGGCAATTCATTATATCATACTCAAGAATCACAAAATCAGCAACTTTTCCAGGTTCAATACTGCCTCTGTGCAGTTCATCGAAACTGCCTTTTGCAGGCCACAGCGTGATGGAATTCAGAGCTTCTTTCCGACTGATTGCATTTTCAGGTTGAAAACCTTCCGGTGGCCATCCTTTCAAATCTTTCCGGCTCACAGCAGCATAAAATGTTCTCAACGGACTGATGTCTTCAATGGGAAAATCAGTACCGTTCACCAACCATCCGTTTTGTTCCAGCAACTGTTTGAATACATAAGCCGAGGACTTCATGCGTTTAGCCCCCAATCGCGTTTCTGCCCAATACATATCTGATGTACAATGCGTTGACTGAATGGATGGAATAATGGAATAATCGCCAAAATAACGAAGATCATCGGGATGAATGGTCTGGGCATGTTCGACACGCCAGCGGCAGTCATTTTTCTTTTTCAGGATATCGGCATACAAATGCAAAATAATCCGGGCCCCTCCGTCCCCAATAGCATGGGTATTCACCTGAAATCCGGCCTCATAAGCCTTCCGGCAAATAGCATCATAATATTCCGTTGGCTTTAGCTGGAGGCCGTAATGTCCTGGTTTATCGGAATAAGGTTCCAGCAGCAAAGCCCCACGGGAACCCAGAGCACCATCAGTAAACAATTTTACAGCACTTACTGTAAGTCGATCCGTATGTAAAGGTCCTTTAGAAAAGAAATGTTTGAAATTCTCCTCCGTTGGACGTAACATAGCATATACACGAATTTTCAATTTCCCTTGTTTTTGAAGACTGTCTATCAACAGGATATCTTCCAAATCCAAACCAGCATCAGTTACAGTTGTTAGTCCCTGGGCAAAACATTTTTGTTGCGCTTCCAGCAGGGCTTTTGTCTTTTCTTCTTTGCTCAAAGCAGGAATAAAAGAAAGCATCTTTTCAGCTGCATTGTCGATGAGTACTCCGGTAGGTTGTCCGTTTTCAAGAATAACCTCTCCTCCATCGATTTTTGTCTTTGCCGTAATCCCGGCAATATGAAGGGCTTTTGAATTGGCCACCACCGCATGGCCATCGATACGTCTTAGCACAACTGGCTGGTGAGTGAACAGCGCATCAAGTTTTGATTTAGTAGGATAAGATTTGTCTTTCCAATCGTTCTGATTCCAACCCATGCCCAGAATCCATTCGGAGGGAAATTGTTTTTGATGATGGGTAATTACCTTCAAAACCTCTTCAAAAGATTGGGTTCCTACCAGATCTGCCCAACGCAGCAACCCTACTCCGTAATACATTAAATGGCTGTGCCCATCATTGAAACCAGGATAAACCGGTTTACCACCTGCATTTATATTTTCCTTTGCGTAATAGCGATTTAAAATCTTTTCATTGGAACCCACAGCAAGAAAATTTCCGTCTTTCACAGCAAAAGCCTCTGCGATTTCAAATTGGGGATTTAAAGTATAGATTTTGGCATTGTGGACAATCAGGTCGGCATTTTCTTTGGAAAGAGACGGATTTGAAACCATATTTTTCGAATTTTAAAGTCCAAATTTATTTAAATTTTGCACTTTGTTTTACCACGAAGAGGCACGAAGGATATCACGAAGGTGCTCAAAGCTATTCTTAACTTTGTGGTCTCTGGCGATCGGGCTTTGCCCTCTTTGGGGTTCCTATTCTACCGTAAATTATACTAAATAAAGTCTATAAGAACTCTTTCAACACCTCTTCAATAGTCTTAAATTGTTTCAAAACTTTGTTTTGTTTGTATTGAAAAAAGGTTTCATTCTTAAATGTGAAATAAAGATCCTCGGTATGTTTTTCAGTAACCATTGAAACCTGAAAGCCTTTTCGCATCAGTGCTTTCTTAAGCCAACGTGTAGGAGCTCCAGCCTGCTTCAGAAAAACTTTTTTCCCGGAAACGGGCTTTCTTACACCGAAACGCCCTTTAGAAGGATCAAACTGTACTTGCTGACGATCAAAATAGTTGTTGATGGAACCCTGCCATACCAAATCTTCCGGAAGACCTGTCTTAAAAGGCTTTTCGCGATTAATAAGCCAGAGATAATCAGCATAATCCAGGGCAATTTCTATGTCGTGAGTAGTCATCAAAATACCTTTTTGGTGTTGTTGTGCAAAGAAGGAAAGCCATTCCATGATTTCAATTTTCCCCGGCGAATCAACGAAGGCCACAGGTTCATCCAAAAAAAGAAAGGGAGTGTCCTGAACCAGGGCGCGTGCCAGCAGCATCTTCTGTTTTTCGCCGTCGCTCAGCGTTTCAAAGATTTTATTTTTCAACGCAGTAACTCCCAGCATTTCAAGCGTATTATCGATGGCTTCAACATCTTTCCGGCTCAAATTTCCCCAAAAAGAAGCATACGGAAACCTGCCCATGCTCACCACTTCATAAGCGGTAAGAAAACGATCGGAAAAACGATCAGTCAACACCACAGCCAATTGCCGTGATAATGCTCTACGAGACATAGACTCCAACGGTTTTCCGGAATAAGAAATTTTTCCGGCTAAAGGCTTCTGAAAACCTGATAATGTTCTGAGTAATGTAGATTTTCCGGCACCATTTGGTCCTAACAGACAAACCAGTTGTCCGGGTTCAAGGGTTGCGGTAATCGCTTCCTGCAAAACAAAAGGCTCCTGATTACCGGTTTGGTAACCATTGCTGAGATTGTCGATATTTAATTTTGCAGGATTCATTTCATTCATTTTTTCTACCTGGAATGAATTCCGGGCCTAAAATAGTCCGTCCCTACGGGACGCCTTTTTTGTGTCCCATCGAGACAATTCATTCATATAAAAAATATATTCTATTCCTTTCCAAATTCTCATCAAAAAGTTTTCAAATGTCTGTTTCTCAACACCACCCAGATAATTACCGGAGCTCCCACCAATGATGTTACCGCATTGATAGGCAAGGAAATATCGTAACCCGGTAATTTCGCCACAAGATTACAAAACAATGCAAGGGAAGCACCCATCAGCACCGTAGCCGGAATTAAAACTCCATGCTGGGAAGATTTAAAAAATCCCCTCGCCAAATGCGGAACAGCCAGTCCTAAAAAGGCAATGGGTCCTGTAAAAGCAGTTCCAACTGCCACCAATACTCCTGTTACCAGAATCAAAACCGTTTGAATCTGGTTTGTACGAAATCCCACACTTTGAGCATAATGAGTCCCTGCCAGCAAAGCATTCAGTGGTTTCACAAAAAACAAGGCAATGAGCGTTCCAAGACCTGCAGTAGCAAGCAAAAATAATGACTGTTGGACCGTGGTTTTCGAGAAGCTTCCCAGTCCCCACAAAATGTAAGTATGTAATTCGTCTGAGCTGGTGAAATATTGCAACACACTAACTACAGCAGAAACAGCGTATCCCACCATAATGCCGATAATCAGGACGGTTATCACATTACCAACACGGCCTGAAACATAAATAATCAATGTCAAAACCAACAGGGCTCCCAAAAATGCTGCACCAATCACGGTAAGGTTTCCCAGGAGATGAAATTGAGCCAACTGAAACCCCAAAATACTGCCTGACATTACGACCAAGGCCACGCCAAGGCTGGCACCAGCACTAATTCCCAAAACTGATGGACCTGCCAGAGGATTTCGGAAAAGAGTTTGCAGGATAAGCCCTGAAAGGCTTAACACAATTCCTGTTGAAAGCGCTGTAACAGCTTGAGGTAAACGATATTGATTTACTATCACCAAAGCTGTATTACCCGCGTCATGGCTGTGAAACAATGCACCCAATACCTGATTCCATCCCAGCAAAACCGAGCCAAACCAAAGGTTCGCAAAAAACAGCAGTAGGGATAACAACAGGAAAATAATAAACCAAAACCGGTGTCGGAGTGTATTCTGCATATTTCTATTTCAGCGCATAAATTTAAGGCAAAATCTTGTAATACCTGGGTTTATAGTTTGGAAGCAGGTTCGGATGGAATGCTTTTATAAAATCGGCTAAAACATCTTGTGGCGCCAGCGGGCTGGTTTCGAAATAGGCGGTTTTCCCTGGATTACAGTAAATAATGTGATGTTTCTGGAATGCTCCAAACTTGGTAAATAACTGATTTTCACTAGCCAATTCAGAATAGGACGGTTTCACATCAAAAGTTCCGGTAATACGCCAGAAATCAGCATTTTGTGCTTTTTTAAATACTGCTTCAAAGTCTAACGGAAAGCTGGACTGCTGATGAACATTTCTCCAAAGGTAATTACCACCTGCATCGTGAAAAATACGTGCTACGTAACTGTTACCACCGGGAACATACCACTGTCCATTATAATATTTCCCAGAAAAAACCGTAGGCCTGTTTTTGACATGGCTTGCCAGTGTTTTCAGCCTCAAATATTGATTTTTTATATGATTGAAGATGCTGTCAGCTTCCTTTTCCTTTCCGAAAAATGCGGCCGTAAACTTAATCCACTCCGCTCTTCCCAGTGGGTTTGGCTCCATATAATCCATATATGGAATAGCAGGAATCGAAGAAAGGACACGAGGCAATTTTTCTCCCGAACTGAAAGCGGTGTAAAACATGGCATGGGGTTTTGTCTCCAGAATCTTCTCTATAAAATAATTATTATTTTCTTCCAGCTCGGTCACTTTATGCTCAGCGTACCGCTTCAGTATTTCTTTATTTTTCAGATATTTAACATCTGAAATCCCCATCACATTATCCAAAAGCCCCAGCTTTTGCATGGCATTCAACTGTGTGGCGGAAAAAACCGCCACTTTGTTCAATGGAACCTGAAGCTGACCCTTTTTGGGATTTCTTTTCACCAATTCAAAAGATGCCAGTTTTTTTCCCTTTTCCCAGGGATTGTAAACTACAACCTTTGTATAATCAGGATAGTGAAATATGGCAAATCCCTGCGCATACTCAACAGAATTTGTCTTTTTGCTCACCACGACCGCCACGACCGCAGCCTTCTGCTTAGCATGAAAATGGCAACCACTTAAACAAACAGCCATCGAAACCATTAAAATAACGAGAGAAATTCTTCCGGAATGCTGTCTCATTTGGCATCCCCTCCAGTGATTTCAATTTGTTCGCGCTTTTTTCTTTTTTCAAGATAATACCATCCCAAAATACCGATGAGTACCAGAACCGGTGAAATCAGCTCAGCCTGTGAAGCATGAATACCCAAAAAAACATACCGATGCGTCACGCGGATATGCTCAATTAAAAACCTTTCTGCACCATTGAATATCAGATAAATAGAAAAAAGAACACCCGGCGTTTTGATTTTCTTCCGAATGGACCAAAGGATAAAAAAGATAATGACCGCCATGGTAGTTTCATAAATTGGAGTTGGGAAAACACCATGAGGAAGAACCATGCAGTGAGGACCTGTGCATCCGGGAATAGGAATCCCTTCATTTATAATATTATGCGGATAATTATAAGACCAAAGCCAATTTGGAAGAAAACCCAACCAATGCGGTTTGGTTAGATGATTGACAATTCCCCAATCGCCATCTCCAGCTACCTGGCATCCGATTCGTCCGATTCCATAAGCCAGAATTAATCCCGGGGCAAAGCTGTCTGCCAGATGTTTCCATGGAATTCCATGTTTTGCGGCATACCAGATTACGGCAACACCAGCAAAAATCAAACCTCCGTAAAATGTAAGTCCACTGAATGAAAAAAGCGAACTCCAGGGGTGCGCCAGAAAAGACTGCCAGTTCTCGAGTTGATCAAAGATTTTGGCACCGATAATTCCAAGGACAGCAGCGATAAATACCATCGACCAGGTCTGCTGTTGGGCATGCACAACGATTGTCTTTTCTTCCGGTGGATCCAACTTTGCCTTATCTCTTTTATACCAAATGTAATAAGTGTAAATCGCTCCGATTACCAATCCTATCCATGCAGAACCTTCGGTTGAAAACAAAAAATCCTGTGGGTCAGCAGCGAA
>CAZGZO010000050.1:0-13992 GCA_964529695.1 uncultured Lentimicrobiaceae bacterium | reverse complement strand
AACCAATCGATGAGCCAATGCCTCTGACCCTTAACGGGAAGACCTCTGAGATAAACAGCCAGCCTAAAGGTCCCAAACTGATGGCAAAGAATGCGATATAAACCCAGACAAAGATTATGGATAGCCATTTGCCCATGGCTCCTAATGCATTGAGGTTGGCAAATACTACGCCTAACGCCACGAGTGAAACCACAATACCGATTGTCCCAATAAAAAACAGCTTTCTTCTACCCAGTTTATCAATCATGAATAACGAAAGTACAGTAAAAGCCACGTTGATAACACCGACACTTACCGCTCCCCAAATAGCGGCACGGGCTCCTTCAAATCCGGCTATCAGGAAAATCTTCGGGCTGTAATAAATCACCGTGTTAATCCCAACGAATTGCTGGAAGAACATGATCCCCACAGCTATCATCAAAGCTGTTCTTAGCCAGGGCTTGAAAACTTCTGTAAACCGGGCCCGTTCTTTATATTTCTCAACTTCTTCTTTCATGCCCCGTAAAGAATTCTCTACTTCCGAGGGCTCTTCTATTCTTTTCAAAATACGACGACTTTCATCCTCCCTACCTTTACTCATCAGCCAGCGGGGTGCTTCCGGCAGGAAAATCATTCCTATCAATAATATTAACCCGGGAACAACGCCCACATAAAACATGGGGCGCCAGGATTCCGGATTCACATTATTGGCAAATACCTCATCGCTTAAGTAGGAAACCAGTATCCCGATAGTGATTAACAATTGAAACAAGGAAACCAAACGTCCACGGATATGATTTGGAGAGATTTCGGCAATATAAAGTGGCACCGAAAAGGATGAAATTCCTATGGCCAAACCGATAAACAAACGGGCATAAATCAGTAAATGCGGATTGGGTGCCCAGCCAGACCATGCTGCGCCCAATACAAATATAATGGAAGCTCCCAGAATAGTTTTTCTCCTGCCGAATATATCCGATAACCGCCCGGTAAACATCGCTCCTATTACAGCCCCAACCAGGCCTGCAGTAGTAATATTTTCAACCATGCTGTTACTCAGCATGAAATCACGTTGAAAAAAAGGAATGGCACCTGAAATAACCCCTGTATCAAAGCCAAATAGTAATCCGCCAGTCGCGGCAACAGTAGCTATTATAAAAACCAAGTTCTTGTTATAATCCTGTGATTTTGACATATTCTATATTTTTTTGATTAAAACCATGTCTACCGAACCAATTTCCAAACCCTTTCAACGATGAAATTGTTTCAATATAACATCATTACCAAACTATCGTATTTTGCTCCCAATCAGAATAAGGTCCCAGTTTCCGAATCTGTTGTTTCGAAGTATCAGGACCTAAATTCCGATTGGATATTTTTTATCAAGAGCAAAACAAACCCCAATGTCCTACATTTATTTCTTAGGGGTATAAACGGCAACAGCTATTTTTGCATCAGCTGTTCCATAATAAAGAAACCATTTGTGTTTAAAATATGTCAACCCCTCAACAAAACACACATTGTTTACTTGTCCAGTAATTTCATAAGGCTTATTCGGTGAAATAAACCACTTGGCCGTTCGTTTCAGAACTTTTTCAGGATTATTTTTATCAACAAGAACCTGACCTGCAGCGTAAGTACCGGGAGCTAACTTATGAGTCCCGTATTCAGGATTATTCTTGCTGTTATATAAAAATACAATACCATTTTTTGTTATAACTGCAGGTGGACCAGATTCTACCAGCTCGCTATCAAAATTACCCTTACGTGGAGAAAACAAGATTTTAAACGGAACCTTGTACCCTCTCATTGAATCGAGTTTTTGTTTTGCCGGATCAGTTTCCACTATGGGAGTCCAGTTTATCAAATCTTTGGAAGTAGCCATATAAATATTTGATTCTCCCCAGTACATCCAGTACTTTCCGTTAATTTTTGCTGCTATAAGCTTTCCATTTACATCTTTACAAACAATGGCTCCTGATTTTGACCACATATTAACATATTCATCACCAGCCTTTTTAAATACAGACCCATGTTTTTTCCAGTGTCTTAAATCAGTGGATGTAGCTATAAAAAGTCGTGCGGTATGCCCATCGTAAGCGGTATAAGTCATATAGTAAGTTCCTAATGAATCCTGAACAATTCTTGGATCCTCACAGCCACCTTCCCATTCATATTTGGAATATTGATCATTTGCAGGATACAATACTGGTTTTGAGTAACGTATAAAATGCAACCCATCAAGGCTGTAAGCCAAACCTATACGAGAAGTTCCATTGTATTTTCCAATTGAATCTTCAGCACGATAAAGCAAAAAAACAGTATCTTTTCTTAGAATACATGCCGGATTAAAGACATCTTTTGCTTCCCATTTTACTTGCTTCTTTAAGATGGGCCCCATAAAAGAAACACTGTCAACTGGCCCCATGATTGGGTTTACGGAATCGACTTTTACAAATGGCCCCAATGTCCAGGATATATTTGAGTTAGAATGACTTCTGCTGCAACCATAACTCAAAAGAACAATGAGAACCAGTAAAAAAGTACTGTTTTGTGCATATTTTTTCATGTATAAAGTATTTAATTTGTTACTAATTTGATAATCATATTTCTTCGTTTTTATTTCGTAGGATCGCACAAAAAAATCAATGGAGCCACCAAAATCACGTTATGAAATTCAGGCAACCCCATGATCTTTTCTTTAAAATGACATTTCATTATATAATCAACCGGATTAGGATTTTATCCAACTGAAATAAAAAGCAGCTGTGCGCCCAGTGTCGCACAACCACTTATCATTCATTTAGTATCCGGGATTCTGAGGAAGTGCTCCGCCAGATTTGTCAACTTCACCTTGAGGAATTGGGTAGAGATAGTTGTGATCCTGAAAATTTACCCCAAGTCCTGTCAGGAAAGATTTAGCAAGTTTCCATCTTTTCAAGTCGTTAAACCGTTGTGATTCCCAGCCAAGCTCAACTCTTCTTTCGTGTCTAATCCAGTCCATAACCTGAGCTTTATCGGTTGAATTTGGTCTGTCAGGAAGTGTTCCTGCAGGTGTTACAGCCCCATTTTCGGTTGGCGTATTTCTTGCCCTCTCCCTGATTTGATTAATAATAGCGATTGCATTCGAATACTGTCCCAGTTGCGTAAGAGCCTCAGCTTTCCAAAGTAAAACATCAGCATAACGGATATACACTTTGTCACCATAATCAATATAGCCGGTGCATGATCCAACAATTTTAGGAGAAAGCTGTTGAACTGTATCAATGGTATAATTAAACCTGGGATCATTAGGTTCAAAGGCTTGTATGAAGTTTTTAGTAGGTGCAAAGAAGCCCCAACCTTCTACATCGCGAAGTCCGTTACTGTTATCAGGAATCTGATTTGCAGTATGATCGTAAGCAAAAATAACCTCATTATCGGTAAATTTCTTAGTCGCATCAAAGTTATCGAAGTAGTTAGCATCCAAGCTGTAATAGCCATAACCATCCAATTCAGAGATCAGATCCAGCACTTTTTGCCATTGCTGATTGTACAATGCAACTTTGGCCTGGAGACTGATAATTGCACCAATAGAAACCCTCCACTTATTATTAGGATCAGGATATTTATCTTTAGGAATCAAGTTTTTAGCTTTTGAAAGATCGGAGTTAATTAGTGCCCATGCTGAATCAGCAGGCTCTCTTTGAACATCTTGAAAAGCATCTGAAAATGATTTCGGAGGCTTGCGAATAACTGGAACCCCACCAAAATTATTTACCAGATCAAAATAGTAGTAGGCTCTTAAAAAGTAAACTTCTGCTAAGTATTGATCTTTTAGTGTGGCGCTAATTCCGGTTTCCTGAACAATCTGATCATTTGTTAAAGAACTAATAGCCAAATTTGTTCTACTGATACCTTCATAGTCGTACACCCAAATACCATTAAACGCCTGATTCTGGGAGGTAAAAGTAAAATTACCAATTTTATCCATCCAAGCCTGGTCACCATCAGGATGCCATTTTTTCATCATATCATTAGACGCCATGTCTTCTAAAATGATATCATTTCTAAATACAGTTCCCCCACTCCAGTTCCAGTTACCAACAATATTTAAAGTACTTGAAAGTAATTGATAAGAAGATTTTACGGAGGATGCTAAACCCTCTTTTGTCGGTTTAGTATGAATTTGTGACGCTGTAAGAAGCCCTATGGGAGCAGTCGTCAGATCCTTTGTACAACTTGCAAGCCCTGCAAGCAATAATAGTAGGATTAATTTATTAAATATCTTTTTCATGACTAATGTTTTTTAAATACTAAAGATTAACATTTACACCTAACAGGAATGACCTAGCAGAAGGATAGGTTCCCATATCCATAACATCTGTTGTTTGTGGATCTAAACCTGTGTATTTCGTGAAAGTGAGTAAATTCTGACCGGACACATAAAAATGCAAACTCTTGATTTGGTTTTTCATTTTCACCGTGTACCCTATTTCAAAATTCACAAGACGCAGATAAGATGCGTTTTCAACAAAAATGCTGGACACTTTGCTTCCTCCGTTATCTTCAAATGTCAATCTTGGAATTGTATTACTTGTTCCGGGACCATGCCAGGCACCATTAACGCGTGCAACAGTATAGTTAAACGGACGCGTATCATAATCTACAATTTGCTTCCCGCTATTATACCTGCTGATTCCCTGCACACCTTGCCATAGCATAGAAACATCAAATCCTTTAAAAGACCCATTAAATGTGAATCCGTACGTAAAATCAGGAACCGATTTTCCAAGAAATGTTTCGTCCTTTGAGTTAATGACACCGTCACCATTTAAATCAGCAAATTTGATATCACCGGGCTTAACGGTTGCTGTCGGGTTAACAGTTCCATGTAAATAACTATTTATTTCAGCATCGGTTTGATAAATACCAATCGCTCTATAACCATAATACGAAGCAATGGGTTGTCCAACAACGGTCCTGGTGACACCTTCGGCGCCCATGATAACAGGCAGGTTGGGATATAGTTTATCAACATTGTTCTTCAACGTAGCAACATTACCACTAAAACTGTATTTAAACTTATGGTCATAATTTCTATAATTCACTGTACATTCAAATCCCTTGTTGCTTACAATACCGGCATTTACAATCGTAGGTTGAACGTTTCCTACAACACTTGGCAGGCTTACAGGCAACAAAATACCGGTAGTACGTTTCCAATAATATTCAGCTGAAACAGAAAGTTTGTTTTCAAACAATCCAAGATCAAAACCGACATTTGATTGGGTCGTGGTTTCCCACTTCAAATCAGGATTACCAAAACGATTAATAACAACTTTACCACCTTCCTGGCTAATTAAAGTAAGATAGGCATAATTAGGTATTTCCTGGTTCCCTACTCTACCCCAGCTTCCTCTAATTTTTAAGTTGGACAGCCATTTAAATTTCTGCATGAATTTTTCACTGGAAATCTTATAACCTACTGAAATTGAAGGGAAATATCCCCAACGATGTTTCTTTGCGAATCTTGAGGAAGCATCAGCTCTCATAATTCCGGTAGCCATAATCTTATTATCATAAACGTAGGTAACCGAACCAAAATAAGACATTAATGCATATTGTGAAGCTGTACCACTATTCCAAACATCTAGTGTTGAGTTACCATAATCCAAGAAACGGAATTGAGGAGACGTATAAGCATAACGCTCTCTGCTTGCTCCAATTGAAGATTCATAATTATTAATATACTCAGAGCCAATCAGTGCGTGCACATAATTCTTTTCATTAATATTTTTAACATAGTTGATTACATTGTTCCATGTGTAGGTGAATGCTTCTCCCCTATTTTCATTTAAACTGCTGGGTCTGTTTTCTCTTCCCAGTCCGGCATCGATTGCGGAACCGCCGCCATCATCATCACCAAAGTTTTGTGCAAATGCCTTATTATGAGTAAATGATAAATTTACACCCAGATTTGTCTTAAATTTTAAGTTTTTGTTTTTCAAAAATGAATATTCACCAAAAACATTTCCGAATGTAGTGTAAGTATGTCTTTTATCATCAGTAAAATAAGCTAAAGCAATCGGGTTCTGAGACATTTCGTAAAGACTCCTTTCCAAAGCTACGTCGTAGCCGGTTTTTGTATAAAACGGCATATCTGTAAATGGATCACTTTTCGAATATGTAGGATCACTGGGACTCTTATAAACTGCGAGCACTGGTGGCCTGATTAAAGCATGACGGATAATACCTGGCTGATCACCTTTTGAAGACAACGCGTCTTGTGTTGCACCCGACAAAAGCAAATTTGTTCCGATTTTAAGACGTTTGGTCAAATTGGCATTGAAATTTGTTCTGTAATCAAACCGCTGATATTGGTCATTATTGAATATTACAATACCATTGTTATGATAATAGTTCAGAGATACTAAAAACCTTGCTTTTGCATTACCGCCACTAGCACTAAACTGAACATTACTTGAATGGCCTACAGTAAATAACTCATTAAGCCAGTTTGTATTAGCTAGTTTAAATCCATTCTGTCCCACACCTGATGTATAAGGATTTGTTCCTGTTCTGTCCGAATTGTTCCACGCTGTTGTCACAGCAGACATGTACTGTTGGGCATTACACATTACCGGGAGGTTGGCAACAGTCGACCATCCTTGATAAAAATGCACACTGAATCTGGTATCTCCAGCCTTTCCTTGTTCTGTAGTAATTAAAATTACACCATTAGATGCTCTTGAACCATAAATAGCAGCTGCAGCAGCATCTTTTAGAACCGTCATCGACTTAATATCTGATGGGTTCAAAAAAGTGATATCACGAGTTGGTACTCCATCAACAATATACAATGGATTGTTATTTCCAATGGTAGCATTTCCACGAATACGAACCTGTATTGGATCGCCAGGGGCGCCTGTACTTGACGTAACCACTACACCAGCGACTTGTCCTTGTAAGGCCTGGGCAACATTTGGGATCTTTTGTCTTTGAATATCTTTAACGTTAACAACAGATACAGCACCTGTCAACGTAGATTTTTTCCTGGAACCGTATCCCATGACCACAACCTCGTTTAATCCAATATTTGCAGGCTGCATTTTCACATTTAGAATTTCCTGATTATTTACTAATACATCCTTTCTTTCGTATCCAACAAAAGAAAACACCAAATTTTTTGATGAAGGAACATCAGATAAGGAGTATTTTCCTTTCAAATCAGTAATCGTACCTCTGGTAGTTCCTTCTATTACAACAGAAACTCCTGGCAATGATTGACCTTTTTCATCAGTAACTGTACCGGTTACTTTATGTAAGCCTCCGGGCAACTTCCCATTATTTATTAGTGCCGATGGGGACGATTTTGATATCACAATGTGGCCATCTTTGATACTATAATGAAGTTTCTGCCCTTTTAGTATTACTTTCAAAGCATCTTTGACAGAAACAGACTTCACTTTCACGGAGATGACTTTCTGCAAATCCACATCATTAGCATTTATCCAATAGGATAGTCCGCTTTGTTT
This sequence comes from uncultured Lentimicrobiaceae bacterium, assembly GCA_964529695.1. Lineage (GTDB taxonomy): Bacteria > Bacteroidota > Bacteroidia > Bacteroidales > F082 > Sulfidibacterium. Next base: position 6,496 of record CAZGZO010000050.1, on the reverse strand, counting down.
TTGCAATGCTTTTAATGCCGTTTGCACCGTTACATGCCGGAGTGAAAGCGTCACTTTTTTTTGTTTTTGCTGGCTGAAAGCGGCAGTGGATATAAATAGCACCAACAAAAGCAATAAATACTTGATTCTTTTCATAGTGTAATTCTTTTTATGAAAAAATGGTTAAAAAAAATTAAAATTAATGTTGCTTAAATCCCATAATTCATTCAAAATGAAGGACTAACAAATCCACAGTGTCAGGAGACTCCGGTTAGAAGATTAATTAAAGGAATATTAATCTAATATTACAAAAGATATTATACATTTGTATATAAAATTAGGTGAACATATAGCCAATAGTTTATCTGATTATGGAACCCGGGTAATGCTGCAACATGCCCGGTTCTTTTTTTATATTAAGTGTTGTTTTTTCTCATACACATGATTTTTTAATTATTATTTATTAATGTTTCTTCCTAGCGATATACTGTAATAACATTATTATTTCTTTTATAGTGAAAATCATTGTTTGCGGTCATGATGTCAAGAATTTCCCCAATAGACTGAGCATTTTGAAAATCGCCAATAAATCGCAATTTATTTAGCTTAGGATCTTTAACTATTATTTTGACATCATAATCTCTTTCTAAGCGGCGGACGATATTGCCAAAAATTACGTTATTGAAAATAATTTTACCCTGAGTCCATGCAGCAGCATCATTGGCAACCACAGGTTTAACAACTACATTTTTCTGCGCTTTATTAATAATAGCACTTTGATTAGGTTTAAGCAACAAAGGCTGCCCGGGCTTGTAAACAGTTGTCAGCTGAATAGAACCTTTTAATAAAGTAACATCAAGTTCTTTATCTTCAGAATAATCTTTGACGTCAAATTTTGTCCCAAGATCTTTTATAGCTACCTGGTTTGTGTGAACAATAAAAGGCTTTGATGCATCATGTTTGATTTCAAAATAACCTTCCCCCTTTAATTGAACATTCCGGGCTTTCTTACCGAAACTTTGTTTATAGTTCAACGTGCTACCTGCGTTTAGCCAAACTATACTTTTATCCGGCAATTCAATTCTTGTTTTGGCACCGTAGGGAACGTAGATTGAATATTGTTTCGAACTATTCTTAGCGGATTGATAGTTGTTAATAAAATAATAGCTGAGCCCTCCTAAAACAAAAGTTATCACTAAAATAGCAGCATAACGAAATGCCGGATAAAGATGTAAATGAAGGCTTCGCGATTTGGCAGGCTGCTCCTTTTGCAAACTAGCTTTAAAATGTTGAAATGCAGTATTGACGTCAGGTTTGTTCTTGACACCTGCATGATTCCATAAATATTGGGTTTCCACGAAGTAACGCTGATTCTCTTCACTTTCAGAAATCCAGGATCGTAATTCAGCTATTTCATTCTGATTACTTTGATGATTTAAATATTTCACAATTAAATCATCTATTGCTCCTCTATCGTTTGAATTTCTATCCATACTCTTATATTGGCAACAAAAAAAAGAGACCGGGTAGTCAATTTTCAAAAAAATTTAAAAAAAATTTCAAATCAGGTATTATAAAAGGACTAAAAGGCATTTCAATCATTTGAGAAGGTGATGAAAAAGAATTTAGTCCATAAATTCTTCAATCTCCTTACGCAAAAAGGCGAGCGCATTTTTAATATGGTAGCGAACAGTATTAACAGAAATACCTTGACGTTCTGATATTTCCTTATAAGTCAGGTTTTCAAAACGGCTTAAGTAAAATACCTGGCGACAGGCATCCGGCAAGCTGGCTATGCATTTATCAATTTTTTCATCCAACTCCTGAGCTACAAGTTTTTTTAATATGGAAAATTCGTTGGAAGGATATTCTATATCCGAACCTCCCTCTGTAAAAACTGAGAAGTTCGTCTCAGGATTTTTGCTGGCCTTTTTTAAATAGTTTAGACTTATGTGCCTTAAAGTCGTAAATAAATAGCCTTCTAATGAAGAATGAATTTCAAGTTCCTCCCTTTTTTTCCAAATATAAATGAAGCAATCCTCCACGATATTTTCGGCAAGAAATTCATCGGAAACATAAAAGATAGCCATTCGATAAAGGGAAAAATAATACTTATCAAACAGGTACTGATAAGCCTCATCACGTCCATTTTTAAGCTGTTTTATGAGCTTCTTCTCTTGTGTGAACATCTTCCTTTTGGTCTCGCTATCGATTGAGTGAGCGCCAAAGATAGTATTTTTAATTATGTTGCAAATCTAATTCTGTAATTGCACCAGGAGCCAGAATTAGTTAATAACCTATGCCTCAATATCCAAACTAACCGGGCAATGGTCAGACCCCATAATTTCAGGATGGATTTCAATGTTCTTTACCTTGTCGGTAAGTTTCGGACTAATAATAAAATAGTCGATACGCCAACCGGCATTCCGGGCTCTTGCATTGAAACGGTAACTCCAATAAGTATAGGCAACTGTTTCAGGATTTCTGTGTCTGAATATATCAACAAACCCGGCACCCAACAGTCGATCCATACCATCTATTTCCACTTGTGTGTATCCCGCAGATTTATTGTAGTTTGATTTTGGATTCTTTAAATCCATGGGCTGATGAGCTACATTAAAGTCACCGCAGGAAATCACAGGTTTGTTTTTCTCTAACTTTTCAAGAAAATTCTGAAAAACTTCATTCCATTGATCCTTAAAATCCAGTCTTTTTAAGCCTTCACCGGCATTGGGAGTATATACTGTAACTAAATAAAAATCGGAATATTCCGCGGTAATAACCCTACCTTCCTTATCAAACTCAGGAAGATCCATACCGTAAGTCACATTCAAAGGCTTTTGATTCGAAAGGATAGCCGTTCCGGAATAGCCTTTCCGCTCTGCAGAGTTACTAAACAATTCATATTTGGATTTGAAACCATTCAAGGTGTTTTCCACTTCATTTTGCTGCGCCTTCGTTTCCTGAAGGCATAAAATATCGGGGTTGATGGCATCAATCGAAGCTGCAAAATCTTTTTTCATGACAGCTCTGACACCATTGACGTTCCATGTTGTAATTCGCATTATAATCTTTAATTTTATTTGGTATAAAAGTATAAAATTCCTCTATTAAAAAATTCTAGAATTGCATACGTCTCATTTACAGTATTATTCTGAAAATCTCCTTTAAACCTGAAACATCACATCTTTCAATCAAAAAATTGTTTAATTTTCACAGCCTAAATTCTTTTAAAATGAAACATAAATTTCTACCCCTATTTATATTCCTTTTTATAATCGCCCCTAGCTACGGAATATATGCACAATCAACCTCTTACAATCCTCACAAAGCTTTTGACCCACTTTTTGATTCTCAATCAGCAACTAGTTACCGTAGTTCCGACGGACAGCCAGGTCCTGAATACTGGTCTAATCGAACCAATTATAAAATTGACGCTACACTGGATACGGTTCATAAATCTATCTCCGGTGACGAAACCATCACTTATATAAACAATAGTCCTAATCAACTCTCCTACCTGTGGATTCAGCTGGACCAAAACCGGTTTGCCAAAGATTCGAGAAGCGCTGCCACATCGGACCAGCTTTTTAATCCGAAAAAATTTGACGGAGGATATCATATTCAATCGGTTTCCATTGAATCAAATGGAAAATTTATACCGGCAAATTATCTTATCAACGACACGAGAATGCAGGTTCGGTTGGCTAAACCCCTTGCCAGTAAAGGCGGTACAATTAAAATCAAGATAAAATACAATTTCACCATTGCTCCAAAAGGTAATGGCAGATCGGGCTGGATGGCGACGAAAAATGGTACAATTTTCGACGTAGCACAATGGTTTCCCAGAATGTGTGTTTATGATGATTTAATGGGATGGAATGTAATTCCATTCCTGGGTGCCGGTGAATTCTACCTGGATTATGGAAATTATGATGTAAGCATAAATGTTCCCTGGGACCAAATTGTAGTTTCTTCAGGAAGTCTGGAAAATCCTGATCATGTCCTCACCAAGAAAACCATTAGAAGATTGGACAACGCCAAAAAGAGTGATAAAACTGTTGCTATACGCACAGAAAAAGACCTCAACAATCCCAAATCCAGACCTGTACAAAAAGGAAGGCTTGTCTGGCATTTTAAAATGAATAACAGTCGCGATTTCACCTGGGCCAGTTCCAGCGCTTTTCTTTGGGATGCTGCCCGGGTCAATCTGCCTCATCATAAAACAGCGTTGGCCATGGCTGTTTATCCGGTAGAAAGCGCCGGGGATACCGCCTGGAGCAGAGCTGTTGAATATCTGAAAGGCAGCATTGAACTATTTTCAAAACATTGGTATCCATATCCTTATCCGACGGCAACAACTGTTGGAGGCCCTGTTGGCGGTATGGAATATCCTGGTATTGTATTTTGTTGGTGGAAAGCCACAGGAAAATCATTATGGATGGTAACAAATCATGAAATCGGTCATAACTGGTTCCCCATGATTGTCGGTTCCAATGAACGCAAAGATGCATGGATGGATGAAGGCTTCAACACTTTTATTGATATCTATGCCACGAAAAACTTTAACAACGGTGAATTTGCCCCGAAAAGGGATCATGAATTTGATCCAAAAGGCATCAATCCGGCACGAGACATTGTTCCTCTTCTGCTTAATCCTAAGGTCCCTCCTATCATTTCTTATGCCGATGGAATTCCATACAAGTACGTACATCCGCTGGAATATTATAAAACAGCATTAGGGCTCGTCCTGCTTCGCCAGTACATTTTGGGACCAAAACGTTTTGATTACGCTTTCAGAACTTATATCAGAAGTTGGGCTTACAAGCACCCATCTCCACTGGATTTTTTCCGTTGCATGAACAATGCTTCGGGCGAAAACCTCAATTGGTTCTGGAAAGGTTGGTTCATTAAGAAATGGACTTTGGACCAAGCAGTTACCGGAGTAAAATATGTTGATGATAATCCGGCAAAAGGAGCAATCATCACCTTGGAAAACAAAAATCAATTGGTGATGCCGGTCACAGTTGAAATAACAAAATTCAACGGCGATTCCGTAAAGGTTAAACTCCCGGTTGAAATTTGGGAACGCGGCGGAACTTATACGCTTCATTTCAACTCTACCAAACCATTGAAAAAGGTGGTAGTCGATCCAAATAAAGTGCTTCCGGATGTAAATGCAGCTAATAATATATGGGTAGCTACTTCCTCAAAACAACCCGAAGACAAACGTTTTAAGAATAAGTAGCACCCGGCTTCATAGAAACAATGATTTAAAAAAGCATGAATTTTTCAGTATTTGGCTTTAAAATTTGAGCCTCACAATTAATTCAGTATTTTTGTGAGCAATAAAATTATGCTGTAATTATGAGAAAAAATATCGTTGCCGGTAACTGGAAAATGAACAAAACCTTTTCAGAAGCTGAAGAATTGACCGACCAGATCGCGGTGGAAATGGAAAATAAAGATTTGAAATGTGAACTGGTTATCTGTCCTCCTTCTCCATTCTTAGAAATGACTTCAGATTATGCTGAAGAAAGCCGGTTAAAGGTTGGGGCACAAAACGTTAGTGAATATGAAGCAGGAGCTTATACCGGGGAAATTTCAGCTGCTATGCTGGATTCCATCGACATAGAATATTGCATTATTGGCCACTCTGAAAGAAGAAAATATTTCCACGAAACCGATCAACAACTGGCAAAAAAAGCAGACATCCTGCTTGACTACGGTATTAAACCCATTTTTTGTATTGGTGAAGTACTGGAAGAAAGAGAAAGTAATACCCATTTTGATGTGGTAAAGAAACAACTGGAAAACGGCCTTTTCCACATGAGCAGCGATGAATTTTCAAATGTCGTGCTGGCTTACGAACCCGTTTGGGCAATTGGAACAGGAAAAACAGCAACGCCTGAACAAGCTCAGGAAATGCATGCCTTTATCAGGAAACTGATCGGCGAAAAATTTGGAAATGAAACTGCTGATGAAATCACCATTCTTTACGGTGGAAGTTGCAAACCGGATAATGCTAAAACATTGTTTTCACAACCAGATGTTGATGGTGGATTGATCGGGGGAGCTTCTTTAAAAGCAGATGATTTTCTGGCCATTGCAAGCAGCTTTGAATAAATACAAAGCATAATTTCAGACCACTCTTTTTCTGCTAAACTTATCTCATGAACTATTATCAAATCAAACTTCCCAGACAAGAAACACAGGAGCAAAATGACATCCTGATGGCGCAATTGTCTGTGATAGGTTTTGAAAGTTTTGAAGAAACAGAAGATTCCCTGATGGCCTACATCAGGGAATCTGATTTTTCAAAAGAAGCCTTGGAAGAAATTCCTGTTTGTAAATCGCTGGCCGACAACAACAAACTTGAAATTGAATTAATTCACGAGCAAAACTGGAATGCAGTTTGGGAAAGCAACTATCCCGCTGTAAATATTGCAAACCGATGCTTTATTTATGCTCCTTTTCATGAGAAAAATCCTGAAATAGAATTCAACATTCTGATAAA
>CAZGZO010000049.1:0-14112 GCA_964529695.1 uncultured Lentimicrobiaceae bacterium | reverse complement strand
ATATCGAAAATATGAAAAATGACGTTCAGTTAAAATTTATCCCATTAAGACCTGAGAGGCCAAGAGAAGAGGGGATTACAATGGTAATGGACAAAGGCTTAGGCTTGAACGGAGCCGAAGATGTAGTGGAAACAGCAGGCGATCTTATTGATTTTATGAAGCTTGGTTTTGGTACTTCCTACGTAAACCAAAACATCAAAAAGAAGATTTCTTTGTATCAAAAGAATGGAATCAAGGTATATCCCGGTGGTACGCTGTTTGAAGCGTTTTGTATCCGGAACCAGTTTGACGATTATCGTCGGTATATCGAAAAGCTTGGGTTTGATGCTGTTGAAATTTCGGATGGTTCCATGACAATTCCGCATGATAAAAAATGCGAATACATCAATATTCTGGCCCGTGATTATACGGTGGTTTCAGAAGTGGGGTCAAAAATTGCTGGTCTTGAAATACCTATTTCTCAGTGGATAAGCCAGATGAAATCGGAATTGGAAGCAGGTTCTTTTAAAACCATCGCTGAGGCACGTGAAAGTGGAACTGTTGGTATTTACGATTTAAATGGAAAAGCTAACTTTGAGCTTATCAGTGAGATATCAAAGCACTTACCTTTTGAAAGCATCCTTTGGGAAGCACCTCAAAAACCGCAGCAAGCATGGTTTATTGAACATTTTGGTGCTAACGTGAATCTTGGAAATATCTCACCTGCTGAAATAGTGCCTCTTGAAACTTTAAGACTTGGATTGCGAGGTGACACTTTTATGCACTTCTTACCGGAAGAGATGAGACAATAATTTTTGGTCTCTCACTGCAGGCTTGTAGTCAACTATTTAACTTATGGAAACAAACCCATTTCAGGCTCTTCTTGAAGGTCAGCAAAAATTCTTCCTTACAGGCCGGACATTGGATTTTGCTTTCCGAAAACAAGCTTTCCGGAAGCTTAGGACCACCATCCAGGAACATGAAAATGATTTCTATGATGCCTTGTTTAAAGACCTGCATAAATCGCAGTTTGAATCTTATGCTACAGAAATAGGTTTTGTTTTGGAAGAACTCAGTTTTAACTTAAAAAAGCTGAGAAAATGGATGCGACCCAAAAAAGTTTCTTCCGGCCTTGTGAGTTTTCCGGCCACAAGCCGAATTACTTATGAACCGCTTGGAACAGTTTTGATTATTGCCCCCTGGAATTATCCTTTTCAGTTGCTGATAGCACCACTCATTGGGGCCATTGCTGCCGGAAATACGGTAATTCTCAAGCCTTCTGAAATTTCTGTAAATACAAGTCGGGTACTTCAAAACGTAATCAATGCTGCATTTGATGAGGAATATGTCCATGTTGTGACAGGTGGTCCAGAAGTTTCGCAACAACTTTTGGCACTGGATTTTAATCATATCTTTTTCACGGGTAGCCCTCGCGTTGGGAAAATAGTGATGCAGGCGGCTGCAAAAAAACTGATTCCTGTTACGTTGGAGTTAGGCGGTAAAAGCCCTTGCATTGTAGATAAAAATGTGAATGTGAAGCTGACTGCCAGGAGAATAGCCTGGGGAAAGTTCCTCAATGCAGGGCAATCCTGTGTTGCTCCGGATTATTTGCTGGTTCATGAAGAGATTAAAGAGGCCCTGATTGAAGAAATTGATAAAGCTGTTCATCAGTTTTTTGGTAAAGATATAAAGCAAAGTCCGGATTATTTGCGGATAGTTTCACGGTCCAATATGGAACGCCTTGTTATGCTCTTAGAGGGTGTTAAAGTTGTTTCTGGGGGAAATTTCGATATGGAAGAACGGTATTTTGAGCCCACCATTGTAGATGATGTGGATTTTGAAAAACCTGTAATGAAACAGGAAATTTTTGGCCCTGTTTTACCTGTAATTTCTTACCGTGAACTTGATGAAGCAATCCAGCTTATAAATAACAGACCCAGACCCTTGGCATTATACGTTTTTGCAAACAGTCGAAGCTTACAGAGAAAAGTGGTTGCCGCAGTTCCGGCCGGTGGCGTAACAGTTAATGATACAATGATGCATTTTGTTAGCCCCAAGCTTCCTATTGGTGGTGTTGGTAACAGTGGTATTGGAAAATATCATGGCTTTGAAAGCTTTAAAACTTTTTCAAATGCCAAACCAATAGTTTATCGTGGAACCTGGTTGGATATTCCTATCCGTTATGCGCCTTATAAGTCGAAATTAAAAATCATAAAATACTTAATGCACTAATCAACATGTTGTCCCTGTTGCCGGTGCAAAACCGAAATTGAATCTATGAGAAAATATTTTATTAATGTCATTCAGGGAATTGCTATGGGCGTGGCTAACATTATCCCCGGCGTTTCCGGAGGTACTATTGCCCTGATTGTCGGGATTTTTGAACGGTTGATAAACTCTATAAAATCATTCAATATCAAGGCACTTCGTTTCTTGCTAAAGGGACAATGGAAGACTTTTGCCGAAACAACAGATTTTTACTTTCTGGTTTCAATTTTTATTGGTATTGGTGTAGCTATTATTTCTTTGGCAAGGCTGTTCGATTTTCTTTTTAAAAACTATCCTGTTTATATCTGGTCATACTTCTTCGGGTTAGTCCTGGCTAGTATTTATTTTGTAGCGAAAGCAATTGACAGATGGCGTTTCAGTGTGATTATCTTTTTAATTTTTGGAACTGTTGTTGCCGCATTGATCACGTTTGTCCATCCTGCTACTGAAAATGCTCATCCTGGATACTTGTTCCTGGCAGGTGTTATTTCAATTTGCAGTATGATCCTTCCGGGATTATCCGGTTCATTCGTGCTCATTTTGCTGGGAGATTACCATCTGGTGGCAATTCATGCCATCAATACACTGGATTTCGCAATTCTTGTACCATTTGCGTTAGGTGCAATAGCTGGATTGGTGGCCTTTTCACATTTGTTGTCATGGGTTTTTAAAAAATTTAAAGACCAGACAATTGCCACGCTAACTGGTTTTATCCTGGGTTCTATGACTGTTTTATGGCCCTGGAAAACAGCAGAATATTTGACAAATTCATCAGGACAGATTATGATAAAACACGGTCATAAAGTGGTAATGCATTATGCAAGTGTACTTCCGAAACATTTTGGAGCAGAAGTATGGTGGGCCTTTTTTATCATGGTGATAGGGATTTTGTCATTAACTGTGGTCGAGGTATTGGCTGGAATGAAATCGGAGGACGAAAGTTCATCGTAATTAAATAACATAATGTGCCTTGCAAATTTTAGAAAGTGGTTGTGTTAAAATAGTGTATTTTTGTGAACTTTAAAAACCATCTGTTGGTTAAATTGGCATTATGGAGCTTTATGGTCTTTTAGGCGAAACGCTGAATCATTCATTTTCCGGGAACTATTTTGGGAAAAAGTTTGAGCATGAGAATATTGATGCAGAATATCAGTTGTTTGAATTTGAGAATGTTCCTGACTTGCATGATTTTGCTGAGGGGCATCCCAACCTAATAGGACTAAACGTTACCATCCCGTATAAAAGACAGATAATTTCTCAACTTGATGAAGTAAACAACGTTGTCAGAATGACTGGCAATGCCAATGTTGTGAAGGTTATCCGTAAAAAAGGAAAAATAAAACTTCATGGCTTTAACACGGATGTAATTGGTTTTGAGAATAGCCTGCTTCCTTTGATAAAGAAGAAAAAAAATTTAAGAGCTTTGATTCTGGGTACAGGTGGCGCTGCACATTCTGTGGCCTTTGTTTTGAGAAAACTAGGGATTTATTTCTATTTTGTTACGAGGAATCCTTCTAAGTTGGAAATGATTAATTATACTTGGGTAACTCCCGAAGTAATCAAAGAAAATCAGTTGATAATTAATGCCACACCTGTTGGTATGTTCCCCAATATAGATACCTTTCCTAATCTTCCTTATGAATATATGGGGTCTTCACATATCCTTTACGATTTGGTGTATAATCCAGCGGAGCCTGGTTTCCTGAAAAAGGGTAAAGAAGTGGGGGCAATTATTAAAAACGGGCAGGAAATGCTTGAAATCCAGGCTGAAGAGTCCTGGAAAATTTGGAAAAATAAATCAGTATTATAATTATGAGAGTAATAATTTCCGGATTCGGTAAAATGGGAAAAACTATTGAATCTATTTGCCATGACCGAGGACATGATATTGTAGCAATTCTGGATGACGAAAAAGACTGGGAACAACTTAAAGATTGTTCGCCGGAAAATACTGTGGTCATCGATTTCTCAATGCCTGCTGTTGTGGTGGAAAATTTATTGAGGAGTTTTCGTTTGGGATTGAATGTGGTTACCGGAACCACGGGCTGGTACGACCAATTGGATAATGTGAAACGAGTTTGTAAGGAAAATAAAGCCGCATTGTTGTATTCTCCGAATTTTAGCCTGGGAGTCAACGTTTTGTTTTATGTAAACAAGATGCTGGCTGGTGTAATGTCTAAAGTTGAAGGGTACCGTGGACATATTGATGAAACACATCACATCCATAAACTGGATGCTCCCAGTGGGACTGCAATTCGTTTGGCAGAGGATGTTTTAAAAGAAAACAAAAAGCTACAATGTTGGACAAAAGATGAAAGTGATAATGCTGATGAGCTCCCTGTTTTGTCATTTCGTGAAGGTGAAGTTCCTGGAATTCATGAAATTGTTTATGAGTCTGAAGCTGATATCCTTACGTTGAGACATGAAGCCAAAAGCAGGAAAGGATTTGCTTTGGGTGCTGTTCTTGCAGCTGAATTTTTGAATGGTAAGGATGGAATATTTACTATGGAGGATTATCTCAAAACACTAGGAATGGATGTGTAATCAAAATTACATGCCATTACGCTTGATTTTCTGTTAACTTTGATCCGTTTCTTTTAATAAAATTTAACGACTGAAAATCATTGGATTTGCTAATTTGCAACACTTTAATAAAACAACCAGATGATTGAATTATTGATCTTTATCCCACTATCATTTACTATTCCTACACTTTTCATGTGGGAACAATTTCGAAGAGCAGGAAGGAAATCCTGGGAAACCCTGGTGCCTTTTTATAACCTGTATGTTTTCCTGAAAATTATCAAAAAGCCCTGGTATTGGTATGTGTTATTACTTTTCCCGTTCATCAACGTTTTTATGTATATGTTGATGTTGGTGGAAATGGCCAAATGCTTTGGCAAATATAGTCTGGGAGAACTGTTCCTGGCTGTAGTTTTCCCCTTTGTTTATTTTCCTTATCTGGCCACTCATCCAGAAGATAAATATCTAGATCCGGATACACGTGTTGAACCTCCAAAAAGTGCTACCCGCGAATGGGCGGATGCTATCATCTTTGCAGTTGTTGCGGCTATGATCATCAGGACGTTTTTAATTGAACTTTATAACATCCCCACTTCATCTATGGAAAAATCGTTATTGGTGGGTGATTATTTGTTTGTAAGCAAAATTGATTATGGGCCTAGAATTCCGAATACGGTGCTGTCCTTCCCGTTTGTTCATAATACTATTCCGCATACGAAAATAAGTTCTTACCTTGATTGGATTGAATTACCTTATTTCCGGCTTCCCGGATTAGGGAAAGTTCACAGAAATGATCCCGTGGTGTTTAATTATCCGGAAGGAGATACTGTTTCGACAAAATTTCAAAGTAATGTAAGTTATTATGCACTCGTCAGGAAGTATGGTCGAAAAATGGTTTGGTCTGATAAACAGGATTTTGGGAATATAATTTATCGTCCGGTTGATAAGGAAGAAGATTTTGTTAAAAGATGTATCGGTACTCCGGGAGACACATTACAAATTATCAATAGAAAAGTATACATCGATGGCAAATTAAACGTCGATCCAGGGAAAAAGGAATTTCAATATACCGTGATTACCAATGGTGAGCCCATTAATCCGTTGATTTTGCAAAAGTTGAATGTTACAGAAGTCTGGCCTTCAACTGTTCCGGGTCGTTATACTTGCATGCTTACCGATGCTGCACGTGATTATATTGCCAAATTACCGATTGTCAAAAAAGTAGTAGTTTCCAATACTCCGCCTGGTGTTGCAGATCCTGAACTTTTTCCACATGATACCGTTGATTATAAATGGAACCGCGATAATTACGGGCCTATTTATATTCCGAAAAAAGGCGCTACCATTGTTTTAAATATGAAAAATCTCCATATCTACAGAAGGGTTATCCAGGTTTACGAACATAACAAGCTCAAAGTGGATAATGGAAAAATTTACATTAATGGAAAACCAGTTACCCACTATACTTTTAAAATGGATTATTACTGGATGATGGGTGATAACCGGGATAATTCGGAAGATTCCCGCTATTGGGGCTTTGTCCCTGAAGATCATATTGTAGGGAAACCTGCATTAATCGTGATGTCGTTGGATAAAAACAGATCCTGGTTTGATGGCAAGATTCGCTGGAATAGAATCTTTAAACTGGTGAAGTAGAAAACTCCCCGCCCTTTCAGGTTGATGGAGTCCTGAAAGGTGGGGCACGTAATCATAGCAAGGAGGGGCGGAAATCAGGAGGTTGAAGACAGAAATTCGCCATCCATGATATCCGTATAACCTCTATAAGTTGTGATATTATTTTCCGGAAAGACTTAATGGTGAAACAATCTCACGCCAGTGTCTATAATGGTTATCCCATATTTATTGGCAGTCTCAATGATTTCCTGGTCTCTGATTGATCCCATAGGTGTAGCAATGTATTTTATTCCATACTGGTGTGCCAATTCAATGTTATCTTTTTGTGGGAAAAATCCATCAGAAAGCAGGCATGTATTTGGTAATTCATTTAACAGAACTTTATCACCGTATTGTTTTTGCCTTTCTAATTCAATCAGTTGGTCAAGCTCAGTTCTTTTCATATTCTCAAATTGACTTAGAAATGAGTAATCCAGCCTGCTCTTTTGATACCAAACATTTGCCTTTGTTAATGCTAAGTTTGAGCATAGAATTCTTGACTGTTGTCCTGAGCCAATACCTATTACATGACCATTTGATACAACACAAATAGAATTGGATTGGGTATATTTCAGAGTAAGCATACCCAGCTTTATGTCAGACAGAATATCAGAAGGGACAGTTTTGTTTTGGGTAACGATATTTGATAATTGTTCGTCCTTGATTTTTAAATTGTTTCTTTTTTGTTTTATTGTTATTCCAAAGATTTCCCGTGTTTCGATCTCATCCGGTTCAAAGTCTTTATCTATTTGGAATATGACATAATTTCCTTTCTTCTTTGAACGTAAAATCTCTAACGCTTCCTCATCAAATTCAGGGGCTATTATCCCATCAGAAACTTCTGTTTTTACTAAAAGTGCCGTTTCATTATCAACACGATGGCTTAAGGCAATAAAATCTCCGAATGAAGCCAACCGATCGGTCCCTCTTGCTCTGGCATAGGCTGCTGCCAATTTCGATAAAGGTTTCTTTATCAGGTAGGTTTGTTTTTCATTATCGCTTAATTCTTTATAGATGCCTACTCCTGAGGGGGTTACGTGTTTAAAAGAAGTGCTGCATTCGATGTTTAATGTTTGACTCACTTCTTTTACTAATTGCCAGGAATTCAAAGCATCTAATACGTTTATTACACTAGCATTTCCATTTAATAATTCTAATGAATTTGAGTTGTCAATGACCTCTGCATAATTCTGATATGGATTCATTCCATACTTTAATTTCATAATATTTGTTTTTTGATTTTGGTTCAAAGTCGTCTGCAAAGTTATTAATCTTGCTGTGATTGTTTATTCATATTTGTTTATTGGTTAAAATTCCAGCTGTTTTTAAGTTATTCTAATAATGGTAGCTGGCTAATTTCAATCAACAACAATTATTTCCCAAATTCTTTGATTTTTGCAGAATAATTATTGTAACTTATATCCTTTAAAATTCTTCAGTAAAAAACGCACAGGATACCAGCTGGCAAGAAATCCAATTACTTGGACGGTAATAAAAACTGAAACAAAATCAAGGAACTCCATTTTCACCGGATAGGCGTTGATGATGTAACTTCCGGTGCCATTGCCGAGCTTAACAAAACCATATTTTTGCTGGAGCCATAAAACAATGACGCCCAGTAGTAACCCTGCAACGGAACTGATAAAGCTGATAAGCATACCTTGCCTGAGAAAAATGTGGCGAACGGTTCTTTTATCAGCGCCCATACTTTTTAATACAGCAATATCTTTCACTTTCTCCACAATGAGCAAAGAAATGGAACCAATCATATTGAAGGAAGCCAAAACGAGAATAAAAACAAGAATCAGGAATACAGCCATCTTTTCCGACTTCATGATTTTATAAAGTGTTTCATTTTGCTGAAAACGGTTTTTTACAGAAAACCGCTGTCCCACAATTTGTTCCACTTGTTGCTGCAATGCTTCTGATGGATTGTGATTTTTCACGAAAACTTCCACTGAAGTAACATTATCTTTATAATTCATCAACTTACGGGCAAGCCGAAGCGGCAAAAGAACATACTTTTGATCAAAATCCTGTTGTACGGAGAAAACACCGGCTATTGGAACGCTGCCTTCATTAAAGGCATTTTCAAAACTTAGCATCGAATGTGAGCCGCGTCTTGGAACAAAAATACCAAGTGGCTTACTTTGGTCGTTTGGCCTGATACCTAGGGACCAGGCAATGCCCGCTCCGACAACAGCATAGTTGATTTTTCCGGATCGAAAGGTAAAAGAACCGGTCTCCATGGCACTGTCCATTTTACTGACTTTCATAAAATCGGGTGCATAGCCTTTTATTTTTCCAATAAATTGTTTATTGCCATATTTGAACAGAGCATCTTCTTCAACTACGGGCACCAAACAGATAACACCCGGCAGACTGTTGAGTTTTTCAACTGGAAATTGATGATAGTGAAAGGTCTTGCCTTGATTTACAGTGATAAGCAAATCTGGATTGAAAGAACGGTAAAGGGATTTAATAACTCCTTCAAAACCATTGAATACCGAGAGCACAATGATGAGCGCAGCCGTGCCGATACCTAATCCCAGCATGGAAATGGAAGAAATAACATTGATGAGGTTGTGCGATTTCTTTGAGAAAAGATACCGCCTGGCCATAAACGAAGGAAAACTCATAAGACCTGCGTTCTTTTGATTACAAATATCCGATATTTCCACGAACTTATTCTGAAATAATTCAGCTTGATATAATTGCTGTGGGCTATCTCAAAAAAATCCCTGATAATGAAATGAGTAAAGGCTAGATTGTAACTGCCACCTCGTCGATTATTTATAATTTTGCCGTCAAAATTTATTGTGATTAGGATTTTTTTGAGCCGGAAATGAAATTGTTTTATAGAAAGTATGGAGAAGCTGGTGCACAGCCGCTGATTATCTTGCATGGTTTGTTTGGTGCATCGGACAATTGGGTCAGCTACTCCCGGAGAATTGCTGACGAAGGATTTGAAGTTTATGCTGTGGATCAGCGCAATCACGGGCAATCGCCAAAAAGCCCTGTTTTTAATTACCTGGCACTGGCTGATGATCTTCAAGATTTTGTTGAAGAACATGGAATTAAGAACCCGGTTTTGATGGGACATTCCTTGGGCGGGAAAGTAGCCATGCGATTTACACTTGAAAATCCGCAGTTGGTTAAGAGGTTGGTGGTGGTGGATATCAGTCTGAAATCTTATCCCCCACGGCAAGAACATTTACGAATTGCAAATGCTATCCGTGCTATTTATCCCTCTGAAATTAAAAACAGGCATGAAGCCGAAAGAAAAATGGAAGAATTGATACCTGAAATGCGTGTCCGGCAATTTGTTATGAAGAATCTTCACAGAACTTCTAACAATGGTTTTGAATGGCGTTTAAATATTGAGGGTATCGGCTCTAATTTGAATAAGATGTTTGACGGCATTGAGGTTGAGGAAATTTTTGAGAAACCGACACTTTTTATCAAAGGAGGGAATTCGGATTATATTTTGCTTGAAGATTTTCCGCACATAAGAAAAAATTTCCCCCGAGCTGAAATTATTACCATTGACGGAACATCACATTGGGTGCAGGTAGAGGCCCCGGAACGCTTCTTTCAACTGACATCAGGGTTTATGAGCGGTGATCCTTCTTGGTATGATGAAAGTCTTCAAGGAAGTAAATGACATGGGAAAAATAGCCTGTGTAAAATTTTCAAAAAATTGATATTGAGCGATTTGTTGGGCATTGTTGTTGAAGGTTGTAAAATTTCTTTATTAAATTTCTGTTAAAATTTTGTATAAAAAGATTCTACATAAGGAAAAATATATACTTTTGCCTACTGAAATTATAGGATATACAATATTATGAATTTTACTTTTAGCTGTAACGGTTGTTGTTGTCATCGCAAATCTTGCGAGAGAGACTGCTGTTGTTGCTAATAGAGGATATATATTTAAGATACCAACCCTCAATGAGTCACCAAGTCTCGTTGGGGGTTTTTTTTATTAGCGAAATCAAAATTTAAAATCAATTATCAAAAAAAATCATGGAAAACACAAATAAACCTTTGGAGCTGGTTGGAAAAACTCCATTGATTACTCTAAATAAAGTTAGCTCAGATGTGGCCGGAACCATCATGGCCAAAGCTGAATTTATGAATAATGGGGGGTCTGTCAAAGACAGAATTGCAAAGGCAATGATCGAGAAAGCTGAAAAAGAAGGTGCATTAAAGGAAGACGGAATTATTGTTGAAGCTACGAGTGGAAACACGGGTATTGGTCTGGCCTGGGTCGGTAAGGCTAAGGGATACAAAGTGATTTTGACCATGCCTGAATCCATGAGCCTGGAACGCAGAAACCTTTTGAAAGCTTATGGAGCAACACTTGTTTTGACCCCTGCCGCACAGGGAATGCCTGGAGCAATTACCAAAGCAGAAGAAATTGCAAAAAACACGGAAAACGTGTTTATGCCATTGCAGTTCGAAAACAGTGCCAATCCATTGGCTCATTATAAAACCACAGGCCCGGAAATTTGGGAACAAACAGGTGGTAAAATTGATGTTTTTATTGCCGGTGTCGGAACAGGCGGAACCATTTCAGGAGTGGGCAAGTTTTTGAAGGAGAAAAACCCTAAAATCAAAATTATTGCTGTTGAACCTGAAAATTCATCCGTTTTATCAGGAATGGAGAAAGGACCGCACAAAATCCAGGGCATTGGCGCGGGGTTTGTCCCCAAAACTTTGGATACAGGTATTTATGATGAAGTCATCAGAGTAAAAGATGAAGATGCCATGCAAATGGCCAGAAAGGTGGCTGTTTCGGAAGGCGTGATGGTCGGTATTTCTTCAGGGGCTAATATTTTTGCTTCTCACGAGTATGCGAAAAGAAACAAAGAGGAAAAAATAAATATCGTTACGGTTCTTTGCGATACTGGGGAGCGCTATTTAAGTTCAGAACTCTTTAAATAAAAGAATCATGTTTTCATCAACTATAGAAGCAGCATATAAGAAAGATCCTGCCTTGAAAAAAGGAATTAGTTTCCTGGAGGTCTTTCTTTATCAGGGAGTTTGGGCAGTCTGGATGTACCGGATTGCACACTTTCTGTATATTTTGAAAATACCTTTCATTCCGAGATTGATTTCTCAGATTACAAGGATTATCACACTCATTGAAATTCATCCCGGTGCGAAAATAGGGAAGGGCTTTTTTGTCGATCACGGTGCCGGAGTTGTTATCGGCGAAACTGCCGTCATTGGTGAGAATGTCATGATGCACCACGGTGTTACCTTGGGTGGACCTGGATGGTGGGCAACTGCCAAGGATACAAAAAGGCATCCCACCATTGAAGATAATGTAGTTCTGGGTGTGGGGGCAACCGTGTTGGGCGATATCACTATCGGCAGGAATTCTAAAATTGGAGCCAATGCTCTGGTGGTAAAAGATGTGCCACCGGATTCTGTTGTAGTTGCTGAATTAGGAAAATATATGTACTACAATGGGGAGAGAGTTGGTAAATCAAGCCTTGAAATGTTACCCGGTATGTGGGTTATCTGAGCCGTCTTGTTTAGAAAAACTTCTAAATAAGTCCAAAAATTCTGTTCCGGATTAAATAACCATTTGGAAGCAGTAAATTTGCGGCCTTATGAAAGAACGCTTCGTAAATATCAATTTCGTTAACTGGAAACAACAAATAACCAAAGGGCTCTGGCTTGTAGATTTTTGGGCTGACTGGTGCACAGCTTGTCAGGCGCAAGACAGGATTTACGAAGAAATTGCAGATCAGTTTGGTGATAAAATTTCTATTGGTAAGATTGATGTAAGCGACAACCGTTTGCTTTCACAACAATTTGGAGTTCAAAATATTCCATTTCTGATTGTGATGAAAGACGGCGAAGTTAAGGCAAAAATGCCAGGCGTTCAGAGTAAAGAGCATTTAATCAATCAAATAAAAAGACAAATTCTATGAATGGATATGTTTGGATCTTTGTTTTAGCTGTTGCTATTTGGCTCGGTTTTTCCTTTTACAGACGTTTTAAAATGCTGAATTCCGCCAATCCTGGTCAACCTGAAAGTGATAAACTAACAATACTTTCCGATGCTACTTTTAAGAAGCAAATAAGCAAAGGAGTAAGCCTTGTAGATTTTTGGGCTGACTGGTGCCGGCCTTGTAAAATTCAGGGACCCATCGTTAGTGAACTTGCTGATGAGATTAGTGACAAAGCAAAGATCTGTAAGTTAGATGTGCAAAATAATCAAAGAATTGCCGGAGAACTGGGTATCAGAAATATCCCTACCATCCTGATTTTTAAAGATGGTAAAGTAGTCAACAAATTTGTAGGGGTAAAAACCAAGAAGGTTTTATTGAAAGGGTTGAATGCAGCTTTAGAATCCTAAGCAAAAGTTTATTCCTTATTTTTTGTGTCAATGATAATTGTCACAGGTCCGTCGTTGACAAGAGATATCTGCATTTCTGCACCAAAAGATCCTGTTTTGGAGGGCTTTTCAAGGTTAGCATCTATGGCTTTGATGAAAGATTCGTACAGCGGGATGGCTGTGTCGGGACGTGCTGCTTTTATATAAGAAGGCCGGTTTCCTTTTTTTGTGCTGGCATGTAAAGTAAACTGGCTTATAATCAACGCTTCTCCGCCTACTTGTTGCATGGAAAGATTCATAACTCCATTTTCGTCATCAAAAACACGCAACCGTGAAATTTTTCCTGCTAACCAGTCAATATCCTCCTGGTTATCTTCTTCCTCTATCCCCAATAAAATGAGTAAACCATTTCCAATTTCTGATTTAATTTTCTCATCAATAGTAACCGATGCATTTAAAACTCGTTGAATGACCGCTCTCATTTTAAATTGATTTTAAAACCGCTCAAACCGGTAATTTGTTATTAAAATTCGCTCTGATGAATTCCCGTCAACAGGCGAAATTAGTACTTTTGACAAAAATAAAACAATGATTCAATTAAGCGTCAATATTAATAAAATAGCCACCTTGCGGAATGCGCGTGGTGGTAATATTCCGGATGTTCAACAAACAGCTGTTGATTGTCAGCGTTTTGGTGCACAGGGAATTACAGTGCATCCCAGACCCGATGAACGGCACATTCGTTACAAAGATGTTGAATTGCTGAGACCATTGATTACAACTGAATTTAATATTGAAGGAAATCCTATCCCTTCTTTTATTGATTTGGTTTTGCAGTTTAAGCCTGATCAGGTTACGCTGGTTCCCGACGATCCGGGTCAGCTTACTTCTGACCATGGCTGGGACACGGTAGAACACCAATCTTTTTTGCAGGATGTGATTGGCCGTTTCAAAGAAGCCGGAATCCGAACATCTATATTTGTAGATCCTGAAGCTAAGATGGTGGAGCATGCTAAAGATACTGGTACTGATCGTGTTGAATTATATACGGAAGGTTATGCTTCCGGTTATTTAAAAGACCCAGAAAAAACCATTGCTCCTTTTGTTGAAGCGGCAAAAGTTGCCCGTGAAGTTGGTTTAGAACTGAATGCCGGCCATGACCTGAATTTAGACAACTTACACTATTTTGCTGAAAAGATCCCATGGGTGAAGGAAGTTAGTATCGGCCATGCACTGATTGCAGATGCTCTTTATCTGGGGTTGCAAAATACTATCCAGTTATACCTGAGAGCACTTCGGCTGGATTAAATCTCCTT
>CAZGZO010000048.1:0-14327 GCA_964529695.1 uncultured Lentimicrobiaceae bacterium | reverse complement strand
ATTTTACAAAAACTTACATCATTAAATTTATCTAATGTCCCTTTGAAGGCTCTTACAATTTCCATTAAAAATATTCCAAAACTAGTTGTTATAATCTCACCACAAGATAGGAAATTAATGAAAAAATTAAATAAAATGGGAATTAATGTTCTCATAAAAAGTCAAAACTAAAGTATCATTGAAATTTTTGCCTTACAGCTATTTTTTCTGACTGAGAAAATACCGAGCAATTTAAGAAGCTTGTAAGCTATAAATCATGGCAGGGATAAAAATTACAAATTCTAATATACGCACAAAATGAAACACATTAAAAAATATGTATTCATTCTTTTTATCCTGCTTTCCGCACGGCTGTTGTCTGCCCAGGTTTACGGTGATAAATATGAAACTTATCAGTTGCCCCATGTAAGTAATAGAAATCACGCAGGCTATGTTTTTGATACTATCACCTTTAAAGTTCATATTCACCAAACCATGGCGAGCCCTACCACCTATCAGTTAGAAGTATATGTCGGTTTATATATAAAGATTAAAGGTTAATGGTATAAAGGTAAGTTTTATAAAAATAGCGGAGATTTTAGGTCCATGTTTGGAGAACCCGCCGGAATGAGGATAAAATTGACACTTTCTAATGGCTTTACAAAAGAGGAAATATCCAGACCATATTTTGTGAACTATGAAGTGGCTTATAATTATAAAAAAGTAATAGACCTGTCCACCCTATCTGTCAGAAAGATTTCAGTTTCTCATTTAGTAGACAGCAGTGTAGGCTGGTCAATAGCTTCATATATTAAGCGACACAAATAATGGGATGGATCGATATGGATAGACAAGTTGGATTCGGTAGAATTCTTTTTGTAATATCATCCCAGTGTTTAAAGTCATTTTAGTTAAAAAGACAATTTACTTTTAACCCAATTCAAAAACTTTTCTAAATTTGACCGCTGCAAATCAGTGGCTTTGAAAAGTAAAGCTAGGTTCGCCATAAATCATTGGCATAACAAGAAGCACAATAATATTCAGGTTGGGATGAATAAAAAGCTTATTTCAAGTTTCTTTCTTTTGGTTTTTGTTTTCTCCACATCATTAGCTTTTGGTGGGAACCAAATCGATTCTTTATTACATGTTTTGGACCAAACCATTGCCAATCAGGCCAAGTATGACCGAATTAAAAGACAAAATCTGGACCATCTGAAAGAGTTGGCAAGACTGGCGTCTACCGATGAACTGAAATACCCCATATATCGTCAGTTGTTCAACGCTTACCAACCTTACCGGTCGGATACAGCATTGTACTACGCTGAAAAGAAACTTCAGATTGCCAAGGCATTAAATGATAAAGAAAAGCTGAATGAGGCCCGGTTAAATATCGCTTCTGTTCTTGTGACAGTGGGGATGTACAAAGAGGCGATGGACACCCTGAAAACCATCAACATGAAATACTCGCCTGGGTTAAAAGCCTATTCGTTTTATGTTTACAGAACCTTGTATGGTTACCTGGCGGATTACGCCTTTTCTGCTTCTGAAAAAGCACGTTACGCAAAACTTACAGAACAATATCGTGACTCCTTGCTCAAGGTAAATAAGCCGCATTCCAGTGCCTATATCATGGTGAAATCAGACAAATTGATTGTGCATCATCAATATGATGAGGCTTTAAAATTACTGAAAGATTACTACCCCACGATACCTAAAGAAGATCACAACCGGGCCATAATCGCTTACAGCATAGCGCAGGCATACAAAGGCAAAAAAGAGCTTCAGAAAGAGAAAAGGTGGCTGATTATTTCAGCCATTTACGACCTGCAGTCGGATACAAAAGAATATATCTCTTTACGAAGCCTGGCTTATATGCTTTATGAAGGCAGGGACATTACCCGGGCTTCAAGATACATCAAACGATCGTTGCAGGATGCCTTGTTTTGCAGTGCGCGGTTGAGAACTGTTGAAATCTCTAAGATACTGCCCATCATCAACCAGGCGTACCAGATGGAAACCAATGCGCGGCAAAGGCAGTTATACTTTTTCCTGATTTGTATCAGTATTTTGTCGTTGTTCCTGATGATATCTTTGATTTTCGGTTATCGCCAGATGAAGAAGCTCATGAGAGCTGAGAAGAACCTGAGTCAGGCCAACTCTCAAATGAAAGCACTGAACCAGGAGTTGTTCAAAACCAACGACCAGCTAACAAAAGCCAATGCCACGCTTACAGAGGCTAATCTTATTAAAGAAGAATATATCGGGCGTTATATGGACCAGTGTTCCATGTATATCGATAAACTGGACGATTACCGACATTCTCTGAAAAAGACTGCCAATACAGGCAAGGTCAGCGACCTGCTCAATGCCATTAAGTCTAACGAATTTATAGAGGATGAACTCAAGGAATTTTACTCGAATTTCGATGCTACATTCCTCCAGCTTTTCCCTAATTTTATTGAGGAGTTTAATCAACTACTGGATAAGGAACAAGCGATTGTTCCCAAACCTGGAGAGCTTTTAAATACTGAACTCCGGATTTTTGCCCTCATCCGTCTGGGAATTTCTGACAGTGTGAAGATTTCTCATTTTTTACGTTATTCGCTATCAACCATTTACAACTACAGAACCAAAATTCGGAATAAAGCCATTGTTCCCCGCGATGAGTTTGAAAGCATGGTGATGAAGATTGGTACGAAATAATTTTTAGAAATCGAGATTTGTAACCCCACCCCTAACCCCTCCACGGAGGGGAACTATTCGGCGTTGATAGTCAAATCATTCTCAGGCAAGACATTTTTCCGGCGTTTTTAGTTGATTCTTCTTAATTTTATACCAAATTTAGTATCCATCCGTATCCATTCCCCTCCCGGGAGGGGTGCAGGGGTGGGTCTAATTAGCAACAAAAAGATGAAACGCAAGATCCTGCCGTACAATCATAAACTAAAATCCTTAGCCAAAGCCTTAAGAAAAAATATGACTTTTGCCGAAGTTTTGCTTTGGAACGAACTGAAGCAGAAACAAATGCTTGGATATGATTTTGATCGTCAACGCTCTATTGACAATTATATAGTTGATTTCTATTGCAAAGATTTGATGTTGGCGATTGAAATTGATGGGATTAGCCATTTTGATGATGAGGTCATAGATAATGATGAGAAAAGGCAAATGAAATTGGAAAAGCTGGGGGTAACTTTTTTACGTTTTGGTGACAGTGAAGTGAGAAAAGATATGCCTAATGTACTTAGGACTATTGAACAGTGGATAATTGAACATGGTAAAAAAGCATAAAAACCCACCCCTAACCCCTCCTGGGAGGGGAACTTTGGCGTTGATACCCATTTTATTTTTGATGCAAATAGCTTCTTCATCTAATTATTGGTTGATTATTCATAATTTCATACAGAATATCATATTTAAACGTATTCCAATCCCCTCCTGGGAGGGGTGAAGAGGTGGGTTTTGGAATGATGAACTACTACTACATAATGCATGCATTGTCCATTGAAAATACATGACTTATTAAATACCACAAAAGGGAAAAGCAAAAAGAGTTTGGTGAATTCAGGTCCAAAAGAGATAACCTGAGATAAATGCTGACGCCTATCCCCTCCTGGGAGGGGTGAAGGGGTGGGTTTTGGAATGATGAATGATGAATTATTTTTCTAAATAAAATGGTAAAATATTGAAAATCATATACTTGTTGTGAAACAAAAGTAAAAAGAGATTAAAAATCAGAGCGTCAAAAGAAATAACATGAGATAATCTAACTGATGAGTCAAAGCTGAAGCATTTTGCAATAGACAAGTGAAAATGGCTTTCACTCTTACTACTTTTTTCATTGCCCCATACACATTTATTATATTGATTTAAAGAATATTGCAAAAAGAAGAATCTTCAAACCACTATATTTTTACTCCAGAAAAAATAAATCAGTGATTTGGGTTATATCTTTGAAAAACAAAGCTTAAAGATATTCTATATAATAGAAGGCTTTTCATAATTAAATTTCACTCTAATCGTGGGACTGTCTGAGATTCATAACGTGATTTTTAGATGGTCCCATTGATTTTTTACCCCTTGGCTCCTTGGCTTGTGGGTCACGCACTGCAACCACAAATCCGCAGACCAGATTAATTTTAGCCACGAATACACTAATTTTCAATAATATAAAAAAGCACACGAATGAATTCTGATTCACCATTTTGGTGAATCAGAATTCGTGTCAATTGGTGTAATTAGTGGCTACAAAAAAACCTGCCGATTTTCGATTTAAGATTTGTTCCCTTCTTCCCAATTCTTAGTTCGTGAATCCTTGTTCGACATTCTTTTTCCGAGTCTCCTTTAAATAATGAACAAAAACAACAATTTAAGAATTTCGAAGTTGTGGCAGACGAACCGAAGCAAGACGGTAGGGATGGTAGCGGCAGCGCCCGGCACCGGAGGCCGATGTGGAGTAAGGCAGCAAGGGCGACCAGCGGAAGCCCCTTGAGGCCTGTTACGGAACACGGTCTGCGGTGCCGGGACTAAAGCGAACAGCCCGTTAAGCCGCAAAAAAATACTTATTCATCCAACAGCAATTTTCCACCCAAAAACACCCATTTTTCCACCGAAAACGTTTCCAGATTTACTACTTTTTTTCTTTATCAAAAAATATTAAATTACTGATTATTAAAATATTATATTTTTTTACTCTTTACTATAGCTACATTTTTACTCCCCTAAAAAAAATTCGAAATTTTCCGTCCTACATTTGACAAAGTTCAAAGAAAAACCGGGCATGTTTCCATACCGGATTTCAGAAAATGCTTTTCGCTTGCTGAACTATCCAAAAGGAAACAATCCCAGAAAAAGGATAAAAAGCTCATAACGAATGCTCCCGGTTAATGTCAAATGAAAATTTTTTATGAATCAATCTTTACCTCTTACCATGTTTAGACAACCATGCAGTCTTGCAGGAAAATCTTCATCCTGCATCAACCCGCCTCCCTAAGAGTTATGGGACCGGTTGAATTTCAATTTTTTATGCAAACGATATAGAAACAAATCATTAGTAAAACTTAAAACTTAATCACAATGGGATATTTAAAGAAAGGGCTGTTCAGCATATTTATGTTATGCTGTGTACTTATCACGACAAGCGTGATGGCTCAACAAAACCAAACAATTAAAGGAACTGTTGTTGACGTTAAAGGAGCACCTCTTATAGGGGTTTCTATCATTGTAAAAGGAACTACTTTGGGAACAACAACTGACATTAACGGTAAATTTTCTCTGTCTGTAGGTGTAGCCCATCCTGTGCTGGAAGTCTCGTACGTAGGTTTTGCCACTCAGGAAATAAAAGTGACCGGCACAGAACCTCTGAAGGTTGTTATGAAGGAAAGCATTGCGGCACTGAATCAGGTCGTGATTGTGGGTTACGGAAGTCAGCACAAAAAGGATCTGACCGGAGCTATTTCCGTAGTAAAAACCGCAGGTCTGTCCACCACACCTGTCGCCACACTCGGAGATGCTTTAGAAGGTAAGGCTGCAGGTGTTCAGATTATTTCATCCGGTGTGCCTGGTAACGATCCTACTTTCCTGATTCGCGGGGTAGGAACTGTCAACGATGCCTCGCCGCTATTTGTTATTGACGGTGTGCCGGTATCCAGTGGCCTCGGACAATTGAATATGAACGACATCGCATCCATTCAGGTACTGAAAGACGCTTCTGCAACTGCAATTTACGGTTCACGCGGTGCCAATGGTGTTATCATCGTCACCACCAAACACGGCAAAGCCGGAAAACCTAGGATTGATGTGAATTATAATTACGGCTTGCAATCTGCAGCTAAAATGATTCCCATGTTAAACGGTGAACAGTTTGCCAAACTGGATAACGAAATGATGGCTAATGCAGGTATGGCGCAAAATCCAGCTTATGCCAATCCTGCTTCCTTCGGAAAAGGAACCAATTGGCTGGGCGCCATGTTCAGAGTGGCTCCCGAGCAGAATCTGTCTCTCTCCTACTCCGGTGGTGGAAAGAAATCAAACTATTATGTATCGGTAAATTACATCAATCAAAAAGGGATTGTCATCAATACCGGTTATAAAAAGCTTACCGTTCAGGTTAATACGAACAGCCAGGTGAGCAAGAACCTGAAATTTGGGAATGCCATTACACTGAGTTACAATCATAACTGGAGTGGTGATTACAATATTCAGAATGCATTGCTTGCTTTGCCGGTTCGTCCAATTTACGCAAGTGATGGAACTTATTCCGGTCCCGGAGGTCAGTCCATCTGGTATGGCAATATTGTCAACCCGGTAGGAATGGCCAAAACTGTAAATAAAACCACAGACGGTTACAACATCATCGGTTCTGCTTACGGCGAACTGACGATTATTCCAGGTTTAAAACTGAAATCTACAGTTGGACTCCAGGGAAATTTCTGGAGTGACCGAACCTGGGCTCCGGCTTACGAATGGGGTTCAAGCTCCAATCCAAATGCATCGCTATACGAACAATACAACAGAAATATTACATGGAACTGGGACAACACACTGACTTATGTAAAAGAGATTGGGAAACATCACATTACAGCCATGATCGGGACCAGTGCGCAGGAAAATAACTATCATTTCCTGAACGGATCGGTACAGGGTTTCCCCAGTGATCTTACACAGCAAATGACCAACGGTACCAGCAATCCAACTGTGGGTGGTGATGCCGCCAGCTGGTCGTTACTGTCTTACATGGGAAGAATCAATTATAATTATGCAGACAAATATTTGCTGACCGCTACTTTACGTCGTGATGGTTCCTCCCGCTTTGGAAGCGGAAACAAATGGGGACTATTTCCTTCTGTATCAGGCGCATGGCGTATTTCAAAAGAAAGCTTCTTTAAGAATGTCAATTGGGTAAATGATTTGAAACTGCGTGCCGGCTATGGAATTACAGGTAATCAGAATATCGGTAATTATTCGTTCGCTGCTGCCCTGCAAACCTATGCTTACAATTTCAACAACACTGCGGTATCAGCTGTTGTACCGGAAGTTATGCCAAACCCTAATGTACAATGGGAAGAACAGAAACAAGCTGACATTGGTCTGGATGCTTCGCTGTTTAACGGAAGAATCAATGTAACCTTTGATGCTTACATCAAAAATACCGATAAGATGCTGGTACCCATGGCAGTGCCGATTACCACAGGTTACTCGGATGTTAATGTACCTTCTATCAACGCCGGAAAAATGCAGAATAAAGGTTGGGAACTGGCCATTACCACGAACAATGTCATGAATAAAAAATTCAAATGGAGCACTACTTTCAATATTTCCTATAACAAAAATAAGGTGGTAAGCATCAACGACACCGTTCCTTTGCCAACAGGAAGTATTGGTCTCAACTACTACCTGGCATTGATTCAGGCCGGTGTTCCTATCAATGAATTTTATGGATATGTCACCAACGGTCTTTTCCAGACCCAGGCGGATGTAAACAATCATGCCGTGCAGACTCCCGGAAACGATCCTTACAACCGTACTTCTCCCGGAGATATCCGGTTCAAAGATCTGAACAACGACGGTGTTATCAACGATAAAGACCGTACGTTCCTGGGGAATCCAAATCCTACTTTCATCTTCTCGATGAACAACAACTTCTCTTATAAAGGTTTCACACTGAGCGTATTCCTACAGGGTATTGCAGGAAATAAAATCTTTAATGCCAACCGCTTATACGACGAGTGTATGTATACGGCTTTCAACCAAACAACAGCTGTTTTGGGTCGCTGGACCGGTGCCGGAACGAGCAATTCCATGCCACGCGCTGTCTATAATGATCCGAACAACAACTCACGTCCTTCGACAAGGTACATTGAAAATGGTTCTTATTTGAGAATCAAGAATGTTACATTAGGTTACAACATACCCAAAAGCATCTTAAAGTCTTTATGGCTCACCTCAGCCCGCGTTTACATTTCAGCTGAAAACCTGTACACGTTTACAAAATATTCAGGTTTTGACCCGGAAGTGGGCTTCAACGGAATAGACAACAACGTTTACCCGGTTAGCCGCACAGTAAGTGTGGGAGTTAATCTTGGTCTTTAATTTTTAAACACGAATTTATCATGAAAAAGATATTCTATTTATCAATCTTCATTTTGGCCATTGCCGTTACAGGCTGCCAAAAGAGTTTCCTGACCAAAGCACCGCTGGATTCAATTAATACGGCCAACTTTTATAAAACAAAGGCCGATGCTATCAATGCCATCAATGGTTGTTACCAGCCGCTGCAGTGGCCTAAGCTATACAACATGCGTATGTGGACATCTGATATTTTCGCCGGAAATAGCGTTGTAGGCGCCGGTGGCGGAACAGATGGTATTGAAACACAGGAAGAAGCTAACTTTATCACGAATCCTAATAATGCTGGAGTTCTCGACTTATGGCGTGGTCCATGGCCTGGAATTCTGCGTTGTAATCTGGTACTGGCAAAAGTTCCAGCTATAAATTTCGATCAGGCTACAAAAAATCGCATTTTGGGTGAAGCTCATTTCCTTCGCGGATTGTATTATTTCATACTGGTTCGCTACTTCGGTGGGGTACCGTTGGTTTTAAAACCCACCAATCCGGGTGATAACCTTCGTCCTTCACGTGCTACTGCTGGAGCCGTTTATACCCAGATTATTTCCGATTTCTCGCAGGCCATTAAGTTGTTGCCCACAAAATCGTCCTATACGGGTACTGATGTGGGCCGAGCCTGCAGAGGTGCTGCTGAAGGCATGCTGGCGAAAGTTATGTTGACTTTGGGAAACTGGCAACGTGTGGTCACACTTTGCGACTCCGTAAAAAATTTGGGTTTCAGACTGGATGCCAATTATGCCGATAATTTCAATCCGGCAAAGAAAAACGGGCCCGAATCACTGTTTGAAATTCAGTATTCAGGAAGTACAGCCTATAGCTTCTGGTCAAACCAGAACCAGGCTTCATGGACCAGTATCTTTATGGGACCGCGCGGTTCAAATATGGTAGCCGGTGGCGGCTGGGGATGGAATCAGCCAACCAAAGAATTTGTTGATTCTTATGAACCCGGCGACAAACGGAAAGCTGTCACTATTTTGTATAAGGGCTGCCCGCAGTTTAACGGAATGGATTACGACAGCACCTGGTCCACAACCGGTTACAATGTTCGCAAGTTTTTAGTTCCACCATCCGTCGCTTCTTCCTATGATGACAGTCCGGAAGACTTCCCCGTACTGCGTTATGCCGATGTGCTGCTGATGAAATCGGAAGCATTGAACAACCTGGGAAACACAACCGAAGCAGAAACACCTTTAAACCTGGTACGTGCCCGAGCAGGTTTGCCGGCTGTTCACGGACTTTCGCAAACTGCTATGAAAGCCAAAATTCTGCACGAACGCCGCATAGAACTGGCTTTCGAAGGTCAGCGCTGGTTTGACCTCATCAGGGTAGATAACGGTCAGTATGGTATTAATTTCCTGCATTCCATCGGGAAACTGAATATGAGTTCCAAATTCCTGTTGATGCCGATTCCGCAGGTGGATATCGACGCTAATCCAAACCTGAAACAAAACCCGGGTTATTAAAACTTAATAAGAATTCAGAGAAATGGTCGAAATAGCCACCGCACCCCCAACCCCTAAAGGGGCGTTCTCGCACACTTCGGGTCCGATTGAAAATCCGGAGATGATGTGGCTCCCCCCTTTAGGGGGCCAGGGGGTAACGAGGCATTTCTTTGAATCCTTTGAGAAGCCAGAAAATTAATCTATTGACTGGTTTTTCAGATAAATAAATTAGAAATTAATTTGACTATTAACAATTTCAAAATGAAAAAACAAAATATAATCCGCAATGGCTCCAAGTATTCGCCATTTAATTTTGTATCCGGTTTTCGCGCCATAGCATTTTTCATTATTGTAGCAATGGTTGCTTCTTGTCAACCGGACAAACTCCCTACTCCGGCTGGTGCTGCACCTGCCGGTCCGCTTGCTGTTTCTGCCTCGTCAGATAATATTGTACTGACCCAGACAGCTACCAGCGCCAGCACCTCGGCGCTTACACTGAATTGGACCACCGGAACCAATCACGGAACAGGCTCCTCCATTTCTTATGTACTTCAGATTGGCAAAAAAGGGAACAACTTTGCCAATGCCCTTGAGTTTAATATGGGAAAAGGCGTTTACACCAAGAGTTTTACGGTATCAGAGCTTAACGATGATTTACTTAATCACTGGAATATTCCGGCCGGAAGTGTAGGCCAACTGGAAGCACGCGTGATTGATACGGTTTACTCTTCACCCAATGTATCGGATGTTTCGAAATCTTTGGATATCAGTGTATCGCCTTATAAGCCCGTCAGTACGACGCTTTACTTGTTAGGTGATGCTACACAAGCAGGCTGGGATTCTACCAAGGCCATCCCGATGGCCCCCACGAAAACAGACCCGACAACATTTGTTTACAGAGGACTGTTCAGCGCTGGAAATTATGAGTTCATCACAACGCTGGGACAGATGCTTCCGGCATATATCGAGGGTACAGATTCTACAAATCTTTTATATCGTACCAGCAGCTCACAGGCTGACAATCCTTTCACCATAAAAGACCCTGGTGTTTACTCTGTTACAGCCAGCCTACTTGACCTTTCGGTAAAGGTTCAGAAAGTAAATCTACCGCCTTTTGATACGCTATATATTGTGGGAGATGCCGCCCCGAACGGATGGGATATTTCCAAGGCCACCCCTTTGAAACAGGATAGCGTTAACCCGTTTATCTTCGTTTATCAAGGCGTGCTGAATGCCGGACAATTCAAATTTCCGGTAAATCGAGATACCGACTGGGGTCAGGATATGTACATGCGTGCTTCTGATTCCACCATGTATCTACACAAAGGAGGCGCCTCTGATGATAACAAATGGACCATCGACAAGAAAGGCTTCTATACATTGACTCTCAACTTATTGGATAATACCATTAAGATTGACAGAACCGAACTGTATATTGTAGGAGATGCCACTCCGATTGGCTGGAATATTGATCAGGCCATTGCCCTGAAAGAAGATCCTGTTGATGGTTGCATATTCACTTATACCGGCCCTATGACTGCAGGCCAGTTTAAATTCCCGGTAAACCGTGACACCGATTGGGGTCAGGATATGTATATGAGGGTCAACGATTCAACAATGTATCGACACGTTGGTGGTGCTCCGGATGATAATAAATGGAACATCTCCACACCAGGGAATTACGTAATTACCGCTAACATACAGACTTTGAAATTAAGTATTAAACAACAATAACGTGTGAGGAGAGGGTATAGGGTGTTTTAGAGGTTTAAGAGGAGACAGTGGTCAGACAATAGTCAGACGAGTCAATCAATGGTCAGACGGTTGCGACTTCGGTCTTCCGACTTCGGACTTCTAAAACATCTCTTTCATCTTTTTCTTTACTAAAAAAATCTATTTATGCAACGTTTAACGTTTATATCGCTCCTCTTTATATTTTCACTGCTGACTTCATCATGTAGCAAGGGAAATACAAATGCTGTTACTCCCACGCCAACTGTGACCAGTGTGAAAATATCCACCGACAAAGCCTGCTATTCACCGGGAGATGAGATAACTTTTACCATTGACAAGGCTCTTCCGGCAACGGCTAAGGTACGGTATCGGCATCTCTCAAAAGTCATTGCTGAAAACACGCTTTCGGGAACAACCTGGAAATGGCAGGCACCGGCCGGAGATTATACCGGTTACATGGTGGATGTTTATAGTATGGTGAATGGAAAAGAAGTAATTTATGGAAGCATCGGGGTGGATGTTTCGTCAGACTGGTCGCGCTTTCCGCGATACGGATTTCTGTCCGCCTACCCCAAGATGACAAAGGATGCCATTGATTTTGTTATCAATAACTTAAACAGATACCATATCAACGGACTCCAGTTTTACGACTGGGAATATGAACATCATCAACCGCTGGCAGGCACTCCCGATAACCCCGACAGTGTGTGGCAGGAAATTGCCAACCGTGATGTATATATGACTACAGTAAAGGGATACATTACTGCAGCTCATAACTGCAACATGAAAGCAATGTCTTATAACCTGGCTTACGGGGCCTTAAGTGATGGCCCGGCAGACGGCATTCTGGACGAGTGGTACCTTTATACTGACCAGAACCATCAGAACAAGAAAATTTTCAAACTTGATCCTTCAATGTTTAAAAGCTATATCTGGCTGCTTGACCCGTCCAATACGGGGTGGCAACAATACATCGCCGACAAAACCAATGACATGTATAAAGTCTATGATTTTGACGGATATCACATAGACCAACTGGGTGACCAGGGCACAGTTTATAACTACAACGGCCAGCGGGTCAATTTACCAGCCGGCTTCGAAAGCTTTATCAAGGCCATGAAGGCATACAGCCCTAATAAGGACCTGGTTATGAATGCTGTAAACCAATTCGGCCAACAGGATATTGCCGCTTCACCGGTGGATTTTTTGTACACAGAAGTCTGGGGACCCAACGACGGTTATAAAGATCTGGCCAAAATCATTGAGAATAATGACGCTTACAGCAACAACACAAAAAAATCAGTACTGACAGCTTATATGGACTATAACCTGGCCAATAATCCGGGATATTTTAACACGCCCGGAGTCATTATGACAGATGCCGTAATCTTTGCTTTTGGAGGAGACCATCTTGAAATGGGAGAACACATGCTGGGAAAAGAATATTTTCCAAACGACAACCTCAAAATGAAAGGAGATTTGCGGGATGCCATGGTGCATTATTATGATTTTCTGGTAGCTTATGAAAACGTACTGCGCGATGGAGGGACTATTAATAATCCTCAGGTTGCCTGTACAGACAGGAAAATATCTGTGAATCAATGGCCTCCGCAATTAGGAAGTGTAGCCGTTACCGGACGTGATATGGGTAGCAAACAGGTTATCCAATTACTGAATTACGCTGGTGTCAACAGCCTAAACTGGCGTGATACCAACGGCACCCAGACCACACCCCAGACCTTCAGCAATGTGAAGCTTTCCTATCAAACTTCCAAAACCGTGTCAAAAGTATGGATGGCCTCACCAGATTATGAAGATGGCACTCCAAAGATACTAGACTTTACACAGAAGGGTAATACAATTACGTTTACCCTGCCCAGTCTCAAATATTGGGATATGGTAGTAGTTGATTATTGATAATGAGAGTTTTTGTTAATAATATTTCTAAAATTGGGTAAGAAGTATTTTAGGAGTTAAAACTGTGAGATTCCCTGCTGTGTGTTGCAGGGAATTTTGCTTTTGTTGAGCCCAATACCAAGAACTATCTTCAAGACTTTCTTCTCTACTATGTATAACTATTTTGCGAGAAGGAGTCTCAAAGCCAATTTTAGAAGACGCTGCAAATAATTTATTTTTTCAAAAAAGTCTTTTTCGCATCAAAGTACAAAGCAGCGGCGCCTAATACCGCAATATTTTCCTGGTCGGAAGCAACTATCTTCAATTTTTTCAAGCTGTTTTTATAAGGGAACCTTGAAACTGTCTTCCAGACGGTTGCTTCAAAGAATGGGAATGCTTTTGCAAGTATCCCTCCTATTACAATTATTTCAGGATCAACAGCAAAAAGAATCATCTTGATTGCATTTCCGAGATCATACCCATATTGTTCGAAAATAGCCAGTGCAATTTTATCACCTTTTTTGGCTCTGCTAAATAATCGCTCTGCCTGAACACCATATTTTTCTTCAAAATAACCTTCACTTAAATAATACTGATAATTAAAGTCACGGTAAGGAATAGAACCAATCTCTCCGGCTCCACAATTACTTCCTGAATAAAGATGTCCTTTAAAAATAATTCCTGCACCAACTCCGATTCCCAAAATAAGTCCGACAGCATTTTCATAATTTTTGGCATGCCCGAAGTAATACTCTCCAATCGCGAAACAGTTGGCATCATTATTTACATAAACAGGAACCTGAAAATGATTTTCAAGAATCTCCTTAAGATGCACTTCACGCCAGGAAGGGATCTTTTCCACCTTATATACTATACCTTGTTCTTCATCAACATAACCCGGAACCCCGATACCGATACCAGCAATACTATCATCAAAAACTTCACTAATACCTTCAACAAGTTCACCCAAGACTACATGCTCCCGTTCCTTGTTACTAATGGTTCGTACAACTGATTTTTTGATTTTACCATTTTCCACCTTTCCGACTCGTAACGTACGTCCGCCTAAAAATACGCCTACGATTGGATGGTTTGTTTCAACTTCTGTCATTTCAGTATCAATTTATTAATTTCTGTTTTCATACTATT
>CAZGZO010000047.1:0-14539 GCA_964529695.1 uncultured Lentimicrobiaceae bacterium | reverse complement strand
GTTGGATGACAACTGATAACCTGTAATGCTCTCAAAACCTGGATAATTGGCGATTTCGTAAGTAAGAATCATTTGTCCCCCCGGAGTCCCGGTATCCAGTACCAAAACATTTGATTTTGCACGGGCAAGATAAATACCTGCTGTAAGACCAGCAGGACCGCCTCCCAAAACAATAACATCATATTGATTCATTTTCTTTGCATTTTAAAAGTCAGTGACAGTTGTTACCGCCACTGACTTTTGATTTATAATGACTCTTGCAGTGAATGAGTATGTTTTCAGGAAAAATTAATTGTGATTAAATTCCTGATCCAGAATACCTGTAATTTGATCTTTTGATTGAATGCTACTTGTTGCCTTAACCACTTTCCCATTTTTGAAATAAACAGTAAAAGGAAGTCCCATAAACCCACTGCATTCAGGCAATTCCCTGATAACACGTGCGTCTGGGCTGTCGAAAGCCATATCTCTGAATTCAACATGAGAATATTCATCCTGAAGCTCTTCCATAGCTGCATAAACCGGAACGCACATGGGTCCCATACGTCCACAGCAGATCATTACATTTTCATTTTCGTTCAGGATTTCTGAAAAATCAGCTTCTGAAGCGACATGTTTTAAATTTGTAGGTAACGTCATTTTATTTGAATTTAAAGTGAAATATGACACTCGTTAATCATAAATTATGCCACTGTCAGTATTGTAAAAGGCTTCACAGCTAACTGTAAATTAGGTAGATATATAAAAATAAGATAAAAAAGAGAAACCTGTCAGATTTGTCAGTCAGGATGTCAAACACTTAATTGTTTGCGCAAGTCATCCAGATAAATTTCCAGTTTCGGACGACGATATTGCATAATCCATCTGGGGTGGGGAAGCGGAACAATTTCTTTAAAGACTTTCAATTCCATATTAAGTGTTTGGAGATATTCAAAATTTTTTCCCTGTCCCAGACAATAGCATTTTTGAGTTTCCATTCCAAGCGCGATTTGTTGTATTAATGTTTTTACTATGAATGGCTTAAGGCTCCTTTCAACAGCTTTGTCATCATAGTAATTAAAGTTCTTATTATTTTTAACGAAGCCCAGGGGACTCACGGCACCTACATAATAATGCCTGTAAAACTGATAGGGGCCGCCCATGTGATCGATGAGTGAATAAATAAATATGGATGAAAGTTCTGGTTTCTTATCAAAAGCATTGGGAATACCACAATTCTCCTCCAAACGGATGGGGTCAGTAAAAGGAATGCCGGTAACGCCAGCTCCGAACCTTCCCGGATTGATACCTAAAATGATTCGTCTTTGTTTTTGGTCGCGATAAAATTTGGTGTAAAATGCCTGGCAAACTCTCCAGGTTTCCTTGTTTAGAAAAGGATTCATCACTTCAATACCTTCCGGAAGTTTCTCTTTAATTTCCAGCTCTTTGTAAAAATTCAGTATCTTGTCTGAAAAGTACATGAATGTGCAGTTTTAGTTTTGGCCGTAGCAAGAATAATATGGAGCCTCAAACGGCCTGAAAATTTTTAGATTATAAAGATAAGTGAGATAAGTGAATTACGTAAACGTTTCTAAGGTTTTTTCTGTTTTTTTATATTAAGACAGATTTCAACGAAAAATCTAAAGGTTTTTATAAAGTGTAATCTTTGTAATATTCTGTAATTCTTACGATTATAAAATATTTATTAATTATCTTATATCAAGTGTAGATTTCATACAAAAATGCTGAAAAAGAGAACAGGAGAGAAATATGGTGTAATTTTGCCATCTCAAATTGAAAAACAATTTCGTGATTGTAAAATTTAAATAAAAGTTATGAATCTTGACGTGATAATGAACAACCTGGAAAAGAAACATCCGGGCGAGTCAGAGTACCTTCAGGCAGTACGCGAAGTGCTTGAATCAATAGTTGATATAGTAGAAGAAAACCCTCACTTCGAAACTGCCGGAATCATCGAGCGGTTAATAGAACCTGACCGGGTTTTGACTTTTAAGGTGCCGTGGGTTGATGATGAAGGAAATGTACAGGTAAACCTTGCTTACCGTGTTCAGTTCAATAATGCATTAGGCCCGTACAAAGGCGGACTTCGTTTTCACCCCAGCGTGAATCTGAGTATCTTGAAATTCCTCGGCTTTGAGCAAATTTTTAAAAACTCGCTTACTACGCTTCCTATGGGTGGTGGTAAAGGTGGTTCTGATTTCAACCCTAAAGGCAAATCAGATAATGAAATTATGCGCTTCTGCCAGGCTTTCATGCTAGAATTGTGGAAACTGATTGGACCTGAAACTGACGTTCCTGCCGGCGATATTGGTGTTGGTGGAAAAGAAATTGGTTACCTGTATGGTATGTACAAGAAATTGGCTCGCGAAAATACCGGTGTTTTAACAGGAAAAGGTCTGGGATGGGGTGGAAGCCTCATTCGCCCGGAAGCTACTGGTTTCGGTGGTGTTTATTTCACAAAAGATATGCTGGCTGCCGGAGATGATACTTTCGAAGGGAAGATCGTTACACTTTCTGGTTTTGGAAATGTAGCCTGGGGTGCTGCTTTGAAAGTAACAGAATTGGGTGGTAAAGTTGTTACTATTTCAGGCCCTGATGGTTATGTTTATGATCCCGATGGTATCTCTGGTGAAAAAATTGATTATTTGCTTGAGCTGAGAGCTTCAAATCAGGATGTAGTAGCACCTTATGCTGATGAATTCCCGGGTTCAAAATTTGTACCGGGTAAACATCCCTGGGAAGTGAAATGCGACATTGCTATGCCTTGTGCTACCCAGAACGAGCTCAATGGTGAAGATGCTGAAAATCTGATTAAAAATGGTGTGAAAGTAGTGGCTGAAGTTTCTAACATGGGTTGTACTCCTGATGCCGTAAATGCTTTCCATGCTGCAAAAATACCTTTCGGACCAGGTAAAGCAGTTAATGCAGGTGGTGTGGCTGTATCGGGCCTTGAAATGTCTCAAAATGCCATGAAATTGCATTGGTCGCAGGCCGAAGTGGACGAAAAACTTAAAAATATCATGAATTCTATCCATGCTGTATGTATTCAGCACGGAACAGAAGATGATGGATATGTCAACTATGTTAAAGGTGCAAACATTGCAGGCTTCCTGAAAGTTGCCAATGCAATGCTTGACCAGGGAATAATATAATATTACAGCTTATTAATTTTTGATATAGAGCTGCATTGCTTAAAGCAATGCAGCTCTTTTTATATTCAGCTAGTTAAAAAATCGGAATTTTAAAAATTTTCCAGATAAAACGACTAATTTTTGCAGGGTTATAAGTTTGGAACCCCGACAGTACCAAGATTCCAAACGATTTATTATATTCGCATCCTTAAAATCGACAAATACGGTTTCTTTTAAAGAACGCTGTTTTTCTGATACATTTAGTTTAAGTTGTTTTTAATCAATAAGGTGAATGGACGAGCAAGAAGAATTACAAGTACCGCAGGATGATGAGCAATCCGGGAAGGAGGAAAAGGGGCAAGAAGAATCACGCCAACTTTATCTTCACGGAATGTATGAAAGCTGGTTTCTGGATTATGCTTCCTATGTAATCCTGGAACGTGCTGTGCCTGAAGTGATAGATGGTTTAAAACCCGTCCACAGAAGAATTCTTCACGCTATGTATCGTGCCGATGATGGTCGTTTTAATAAAGTGGCCAATCTCATCGGTCAGACCATGCAATATCATCCCCACGGTGATGCTTCCATTGGAGATGCGCTGGTACAATTGGGACAGAAAGATTTGCTTATTGAAACTCAGGGAAACTGGGGAAATGTGCTCACGGGCGACAGTGCTGCTGCTCCCAGATATATCGAAGCCCGCTTGTCTGCATTTGCCAAAGAGGTGGTTTTCAACCCCAAAACAACGGAATGGAAAGCTTCTTACGACGGAAGAAATAAAGAGCCTGTTACACTACCTGTTAAATTTCCTCTGCTTCTGGCTCAGGGCGTAGAAGGAATTGCAGTTGGATTGGCATCCAAAATATTGCCCCATAATTTTAATGAACTTATTGATGCATCTATAGACATACTCCAGGGCAAAGATTTCGAGTTGTACCCCGATTTCGCTACTGGTGGTATGGCCGATTTTTCAAAATATAATGAGGGGTTGAGAGGCGGTAAGGTCAGGGTACGGGCAAAAATTGCTCAGAGAGATAAAAAAACGCTGGTTATTAGTGAAATACCATTTTCAACCACTACTACCTCACTCATCGATTCTATAGTTGCTGCAAGTGATAAGGGCAAAATCAAGATTAAGAAAATTGATGATAATACGGCCGAGCATGTTGAAATAGTAGTTTATCTCTCTAACAATGTTTCTCCTGATCAGACAATAGATGCCTTGTATGCATTTACAAATTGCGAAGTTTCTATTTCTCCGAATGCTTGCGTGATCTTGGGCGATAAACCTCATTTTATTTCCGTAAATGAGATTCTTAGGAAGAATACTGATAATACGGTTGGCCTCCTGAAAAGAGAATTGGAAATCAGGTTGGGTGAACTGAATGATCAATGGCATTTTGCTTCGCTTGAAAAGATTTTCATCGGGAACAGAATTTATCTGCTCATTGAAGAATGTGAAACCTGGGGAAGTGTGTTAAGCACAATTGATAAGGGTTTGGAGCCATTTAAAAAGAAACTGAAACGGGAAGTTACGGAGGACGATTTGGTTCGGCTAACTGAAATAAAGATTAAACGGATTTCAAAATACAATGCTTTCCAGGCTGATCAGCAAATCAAAAAGACGGAAGCTGAAATCGAAGAGGTTAAGAATCATTTGGAACACCTTGTAGATTACGCGGTTAACTATTACCGTCAGATTAAAAAGAAATATGGAAAAGGCCGGGAACGGAAGACTGAAATTCGCAATTTCGATACCATCCAGGCTTCAATGGTCGCAGTTTCAAATGAGAAACTTTATATTAATCGGGAAGAAGGTTTTGTAGGTACTGCCTTGAAGAAGGATGAATATGTCTGTGACTGCTCTGATTTGGATGATATAATCGTTTTCAAAGATGATGGAACTTTTATGGTGTCTAAAGTTGCTCCGAAAGTATTCATAGGGACAGGTGTAATCCATTTGGATGTTTTTATGAAAAATGATGACCGTACAATTTACAATATGGTTTATCGTGATGGAAAGCAGGGTAAGTATTATGTGAAACGATTTGCAGTTAAGGGTGTTACGAGAGATAAGCCTTACGATTTAACCAAAGGAACTGCCCATTCCAAAGTCCTTTATTTTACCGCTAATCCTAATGGTGAAGCAGAAGTGATTCGCGTGAATCTAAGGCCTCGCCCTCGCATGAAAAAGACAAGTTTTGACTTTGATTTCAGCGAACTGGCCATCAAAGGAAGATCTTCCCAGGGAAATACCTTAAGCCGCGTGCCTGTGAGGAATATTGTGAAGAGAGAAGAAGGTGTGTCCACACTTGGTGCTCGCGACATCTGGTATGATGAAACAGTGAGGAGACTGAACTCAGATGAAAGAGGAAAACACCTTGGTGCTTTTAAGGGCGAAGACAAAATATTGACAATTTTATCTACGGGCGAATTCAAACTTACAGGTTTTGATCTGTCAACGCATTTCGATGATGAACTCATTCACTTGGAGAAGTTGGATACGGATAAGATATTGAGCGTGGTGTATTATGATGGCGGGGTTGAAAAATATTACCTGAAGCGCTTTCAGATTGATAATGATACTCCCATTAATAAAAGGACTTTATTTATTTCAGAATCAAAAGGCTCTGAGATGGTTCTATTTTCGCTGGATTATTTGCCACGGATTCAGATGGATGTGGAATCGAAATCAGGTGAGCTTTCCGTTCAGGTGGTTCCAGTTGCCGATTTTATTGGGGTAAAAAGTTTTAAAGCTCGTGGGAAAAGGCTGGGAGATAAAAAGATAAAGAAACTAAAGCTTATAGACCCCATACCTTATGAACCGCCGGAACAAGA
Organism: uncultured Lentimicrobiaceae bacterium; assembly: GCA_964529695.1. Lineage (GTDB taxonomy): Bacteria > Bacteroidota > Bacteroidia > Bacteroidales > F082 > Sulfidibacterium. Next base: position 8,570 of record CAZGZO010000047.1, on the reverse strand, counting down.
AGAATCTGATGAGGAAAATATGATAGAAGGCGAGGAGGAAACCGCTCAGAATGTTGAGAATGCTGAAGAAGAGAAGAAAAATTCAGAGGATAAGAAACCTTCAAAGCCAAATACTGATTCAGATTTACCAAAGGATAAACCCAAAGAAAATCCGGACAAAGACGACACTTCTCAAATGGAACTATTCTAAATTTCGATAGAATTTTTGACGATTCTATGAACCCATTTATTTAACAGTTTGAATATTAATGGATCGCATCACGGCGATTTAGCCGTATGTTAAACTGCGTTAACATCGGCAATTTACTGCTACCCTGAGGGGCACCTTTTTGTAACTTTGCACCCAGTTTAACCTGTTTAATAAAATTTCCTACAGTATGAATGACGACAAAATTTTGGGAGTCACACCATCAGTGAAATGGATTGGTGTTATGGATTATGATATCGTGACTTTTGACGTGGTAATGAGCACAGATTATGGCTCTACATACAACTCTTACTTTATTGATGCAGAGAAAAAGGCCATCATTGATACGACTAAAGAAACTTTCTGGGCTACTTACGAAAAGAAAATTAGATCTGTAGTAGATCCTTCTGAAATTGAATACATTATTATGAATCATACAGAGCCCGATCATTCGGGGAATCTTGCCAATTTATTAAAATTGGCTCCAAATGCGAAGGTTGTGGCTACTGCATCAGCAATAAAATATCTACATGACCTGTTTGAGTCTGATTTCGACTCAATTGTGGTAAAAGACGGTGATACTTTGGATTTGGGAAATAAAACACTTCGATTTATTTCTGCGCCTAATTTACATTGGCCTGATACCATGTACACTTATCTTGAAGAAGACAAAATTCTGTTTAGCTGCGATTCCTTCGGATGCCATTTTGCAGACGCACGTATGTTTGATAATGAGGTAGATGATTTTAGTGTGGCTTTCCGTTATTATTTTGACGTGATTATCAAGCCATTTAGCAGGTTTATGCTGACAGCTCTGGAGAAGATAGACCAACTGGAAATTGATGCCATTTGCACGGGTCATGGACCTATCCTGAGGGAAAATATGAAACAAATGGTAGAACTCACAAGGTTCTGGTCGCAGAAGTTTGTAGAGCAACCTCAAAAAAATAAGGTATTTATTCCTTATGTGTCGGCCTATCATAATACAGGAAAAATTGCTGAAGAAATTGCCAGAGGTATTATGAGTGAAGGAAATACAGAGGTTGAGTTAATGGATATTGAACATGTTAATCTGGGTGAGCTGGAGATGAAAATGATTCAAAGCAATGCAATCATAGTTGGGAGCCCTACCATAAATCAAAATATCCTGTTACCTATTTACAGATTGTTCTCCATTATTAATCCATATCGTGATCATAGAAAACTGGCTGGTGCCTTTGGTTCCTACGGTTGGAGTGGAGAGAGCAGAAAGTTGTTAGAGATGAATCTTAGAGCTCTGAAATTCAACTATTTTGAGGAAGGAGTTTTTGTTAAATTTTCGCTTTCTGAAGAAGAAAAAGTGCAGGCATTTGAATATGGCCTGAATTTTGCAACAGAATTGCAGAAACGCACAAAAAGTTGATAATACCGATGCTTAGGCATGGTATAATTTTTAGTATTTTAGAGCGTTCTTAAAGGTCAACAAGAATTAAGCTATGCCAAAGAGAATATTTTTAAACTTTAAAAGAGCCCTGTTAGGTGGTTTGCTTTTGCTAATGGGTTTGCCCGTGCAAGCCCAGTCAGCAAGAGGTGTTGCGCGAGATTTTACAAAAGATATTAGGGAAAATCATCGAACTATATTAATTCACGAGCCTGCATTTCTGTATAAATATAGCCTGAAACTTGATAAAAATAGAAGATACGCTTATTTGAGCAAAAAACAATTAGATTCCCTTGCATATGCCAAGTCCGACTTTGTTAAAAATATAAAAGATTCACTTTTTTTGCATTTTTTCTCAATCGGTTATTTAGGGGAGTTGAAAAAATACGGGTTTCAACCTTTTCTTGGAAAGATGCCCATTCCGTCAAAAAAGCCTGACTATTATGCAAATATTGTTCAGGCGGAACTTGAAGAACAATATTATCCTTATACCGATACAGCGTATCTTGATGAAAAGGCTTTTGTTTTTAAAAAATATCTGAACGCTTTGGATGTCAGTTTCTGGTTTAAGGTTTATGGTGCTGGAACCAATAGTCCCAAAAAAGATTCTGTTTATTTTGCTGAGAACCTTTTAGTGGATAATCTTAGTGGTCAATTTAGTATGGGGTCGACTGGAGCTTTGGTCTATTTATATAGAATCAATAAACTTACAATTAATAAAATATATCAATATGCCAGCGGGCTGGGAAAAGATTATGCCGATTTTACTTTTGACCAATTGATGAACAATTATATCGAAAAAAGACTTCCTGCATCTAAAATTAAGGGTAAGTATTGGCATTATGACCCAGTTTATAAGAACCTTTATCCGGGGGATTATGACCGTTTTATTCTGATGAAATAGCAATTTTTTGATTTCTGTTTTTTGTCTGCTGATAAATCCTAACTTTGTTGTATATGGATGAGATTCTCATATATGTCCCAAAAGAAACAAACAGAGTTCGTTATGTGTTTAATCTGGTTTTTTATAACCTGTTAAAAATCAAATACAAAGTTACAACGGATCTTGATTTTTTTCAGTCGGCTGATTCTCCCAAAATGATGTACGGAATCAAAGCACATACGGATGATCTTTTTTTTAGATCTCATGGTTTGCTGTTTGAAAGAGGCGTCAGGAATTTTGAATTCAATTTCTCTGAATATGCTGGAAACCAAACTTTTTTCCAGGTTTATGATGCTGATTCTGAGCTTCCTTTTGACGTTTTCTCAGCTATTTTCTATTTGGTGACGCGCTATGAAGAGTACCTGCCTTTTGTAAAGGACAAACATGACCGTTTTACTGCGGATTTGAGTCTAAGCAAGCAATTGAATATTCTGGAGAAACCTATCGTAAACATTTGGGCAATGGAGATAAAAAGGATTATTCTGGATCGGTATCCTGATTTCGTATTTCCTGAAAAGAGATTCAGGTTTCAGGCTACATATGATGTCGATGCTGCTTGGGCTTATTCCCAAAAAAGTGTTTTCCGAATATTAGGGGGGTATTATTTGTCCCTCAAGAGATTGGATTTTAAAGAAGTGGTTGATAGGACAAAAGTCTTGTTTAGAACACAAAAGGATCCTTTCGATACTTTTGACTTGCAACTGGAGTTTCAGAGAAAATATAACTTACATCCCATTTATTTTTTCCTTTTCAGCCGCTATAGCCAATTCGACAAGAATATAAATATCCATAACAGGAAATTCAGGCGTCTAATAAAATGGATTGCAGATTATGCAACTATCGGCCTTCATCCTTCTTATTATTCCTCAGAGAAGCCGGAATTGCTTAAAACTGAACTCGCAAGGCTTATGGATTTGCTGAAGATTGACATTCGGCACAGCCGCCAGCATTTTCTGAGGCTAATCCTGCCCGATACTTATCAGGATCTTATAGAGAATGATATAGATGAAGACTATAGCATGGGGTATGCCGGGGCGCCTGGATTCCGTGCCGGTATCGCAGATACCTACCGTTTTTATGATTTAGCACTGGAAGTGGAAACTCATTTACGTATTCATCCATTTGCCGTTATGGATGGAACCCTGAAAGATTATCTCTATCTTTCTCCTGAACAGGCCATAGAAAAAATTGAGAGGTTGATTGAGGAAGTGAGAAAAGTAAACGGAACATTTATTTCCGTTTGGCATAATGATTCGTTAAGCGATGAAAAACGCTGGAAAGGCTGGAGGCGTGTTTATGAAGCACTTCTTGAGATGGCAACGGCAAATTAGCAAAAACTTTCCAATAAATTAGGCACCCCATGATAGGTTATCTTACTCACAATGAAATTGATAAAAAGAAATGGGATTATGCCATAAGCCATGCGTTTAATGGTAATATTTATGCATTTTCCTGGTATCTCGACCTGATTCATGAGGATTGGGAAGCACTGGTAGAAAATGATTATGAAAGGGTTATGCCTTTAACCGTGGGGAGAAGATGGGGAATTGGTTATCTGCTTCAGCCTTTCTTTGCTCAGCAATTGGGCGTTTTTTCAACAGGAATCCTGACTGGAGAACATGTTACTCAATTCATTCAAAAAATACCTCGCAAATATCCATTTGTCCGGGTAAATCTAAATATTCATAATCACCCCGACTTACCGGCGCCCTATCAACTTATCAGGAATAAAAATCATTTGCTGGATTTGATCCACAATTATCGGAAACTCTACTCACATTATTCCCAAAACACAAAGCGTAATTTGAAAAAGAGTCGGAAATTCAATTTAAGCATATCAAAAAATCTTAATCCGGCTCTGGTTGTCGAGCTCTTTCGTAATAACAAAGGAAAGCAAATAAAACAACTGAAAGACAATGATTATCAGCGAATACAGAGATTGATGTATGCTTCCATACATAAAGGAAAAGGAATTACATATGGCATTTATACAGCCAACAACGAGTTGTGTGCAGCCGCTTTTTTTCTCTTGGAAAATCAACATCTTATATTTTTGTTTTCAGGCAGTAACCATGAGGCCAGGCAAAACGGGGCTATGACCTTTTTATTTGATAGAGTGATTGAAGAATTATCAGGCTCTCAGGTTGTTCTTGATTTTGAGGGCTCTAACAATGAAAATCTGGCTCGCTTTTATCATGGATTTGGTTCCAAGGAAGTATATTATAATACTTTAAAATACAATATCTTACCTTTTCCTTTAAAACAACTCACTAACGGTTATTTCCACTATTTTAAGTAGCCGTGTAAAACTTTCTTGAAAAGTTTCTCATCTTGATGCGGGAATTTGGTTTTATTCCATTACTTTTGTATTAATTACAGTGTTATGACAGTAGAATTAGGAAAGTCAAATTCCATTTTAAACCAGTTTATCTCTGAGGTTAGAGATGTTGATGTTCAAACTGATGGGCTCCGTTTTAGAAAAAATATGGAGCGTATTGGAGAAATTTTCGCATATGAAATAAGTAAAGAGCTGGAATATGCTGAAAAGGAGGTTGTTACACCTTTAGGAACTGCACGAGTCAATGTGTTGAAGCAGCAACCCCTTCTGGCTACTATTTTAAGGGCTGGTTTACCACTTCATCAGGGAATGTTGAACTTTTTTGATCATGCGGGAAATGCTTTTGTGTCAGCATATAGAAAGTATGATCACGACGAAGATTTTGTGATAAAACTTGATTACCTTTCTTCACCTAACCTTGAAGGTAGTATTTTGATTTTATGTGATCCAATGCTGGCTACAGGAGGTTCTTTGATAGCTTCATTGAAAGGATTGCTTGAAAAAGGAGAACCCAGTCAAATTCATATAGTTTCTGTGCTGGCCAGCCCTGTCGGAATAGAAAATCTGAAGAAGAGTTTTTCCAAAAAGAAAATGAAAATCTGGACCTGTGCCATCGATGATGAGCTGACCGCTAAAGCTTATATTGTACCTGGTTTGGGCGATGCCGGAGACTTGGCTTACGGTTTAAAAGAAGATACTTTATGACAAACAATTATAGGCTCGTTAAGGAAAATATCAGGATATCTCTTAATTCTATCCGGAGTCACTTGGTTCGAACTATTTTAACGGTCATGATCATTGCTTTCGGCATCATGGCATTGGTGGGTATTTTTACTGCTATTCAGGCGGTAAATTATTTTCTTAAAGAGAATTTTGCAATGATGGGAGCCAACACCTTCAACATCAGTAACAGAGGCCTTAGAGTTCATATTGGCCGTCATCGTCATAATGCAAAACCTTATTCTGTAATCACTTACGCACAAGCAACTCAATTTAAGAAGGATTACCATTTCCCGGCAGTAACTTCTGTAAATATTACCGGTTCAGCCACGGCAACGGTAAAATATCAGTCCGAGAAAACCGACCCAAACATTCGGATCGTTGGGATTGATGAAAATTACCTTCAAACTGCCGGAATGGATTTATCTTACGGAAGAAATTTCTCAAAAATAGAAGTACAACAGGGATCTCATATGGTTATTATGGGGAGTTCCGTTGCAGAGAAGCTATTCCCTCATACCAAAGATCCAGTTGGAAAGATTGTCAGTATTGGCGCAGGCCGATATAGAATTGCCGGAATATTGAAATCTAAGGGGTCTAGCGCAGCTTTTAGTGGGGATTTAACTTGTTTGCTTCCACTTAACAATGTGCGTCAGTACTTTTCCAGACCAAACATGAACTACAACATCAGTGTGATGGTTAAAGATCAGGCACAAATGGATGCAGCCATTGGTGAAGCTACGGGTGCCTTTCGTCTGGTGAGAAAGGATCGCTTGGGTGAGGCGAATTCATTTACAATCATCAAAAGTGACAACTTTGCTAACATGCTGATTGAGAATACGAAAAAAATTAAGGCGGGAGCCAAAGCCATTGGAGCAATTACTTTGCTGGGGGCTGCCATTGCCCTGATGAATATTATGTTAGTTTCTGTTACAGAAAGGACAAGAGAAATCGGCATAAGAAAGGCGTTAGGTGCGCGACGGCATACTATTCGCAATCAGTTTTTGTTTGAAGCTGTTGTTATTGCCCAAATAGGTGGTATCGTTGGAATTATAATAGGAATTATCATTGGAAATGTGATATCTCTGTTGACAAAAAGTGCCTTTGTTGTACCCTGGCTATGGGTTTTTGGAGGAATCCTATTAACATTTATTGTCGCTCTTGCTTCAGGAATTTTGCCGGCTAACAAAGCTGCTAAACTTGATCCTATTGAATCCCTACGCTACGAATAGCCTCTGTTTTTTATTAATCATGTATAATATAATAGAATTATAAGGATTATTTCCAATAATAATTCTCAAAGAAGGTTTTTAGCTTGCCTGATGACTGGAAATGGAGTAAAATATAAAATTACTAATTCGAAGTTTCCTGACAGTTACTAACCTTTTTAACTATTCTCACCAATATTATTTCTTAAGAATAAACCCATGGTGGGTATTTTGCTATTCTCATAGGCAGAGGAATAATGGATAGAAAATTCATTTCTACCCATTATTTGCCAAAAAATCATAGGGTAGGGGAAATACTACAATTTCTATTAGAAAGTTCAAATACTATCTTCATTCAGATTCGAAAAATTCCATCACACGCCAAATAACTCTGTAATTTATATATGTAACAAACTAAAATAAGTTTATTATTGTAATTCAAATAAATAATTAACAAATGTAAAGATGTACAAAAATAAATAATTACATTATATAATAGACTATAAATCAAATAAATAAACATTAATAAACTTTTTCTTTCAAATCTTTCCAAAGCAGATTGTAGAATAAATAAATATAAATTGCATTAATAATTTGTAATCCAATATTTTATCATATATAATCTATTTTTTAATCAAAATAGAAAATGAATATTTTATAATCCTCTAAGTTGTTATATAAATATATTAAATATCTAAAAATCAATTTATAATGGTCTATAATCAATAAAATAATCCAATTTATTCAGGGTTACAAATGTGAATTACAATAATAAATAAAAAAATTTTCAATTCTGAAAGATTTATGTTACATTTGTAAATCAAAACATGAATTATGATTGACAGGATTAAATCGCTAATGGATTATTATCATTTAAGTCCGGCGCAGTTTGCTGATAAAATTGGTTTTCAACGTTCCGCATTATCTCATGTTTTGTCAGGAAGGAATAAAGCTAGCCTGGATTTTGTATTAAAAGTTAAGAATTCGTTTCCAAACCTTAATCTTGAGTGGTTAACGCTGGGAGAAGGGAATCAATTTATTAATACTGAAGGTAGACAAGAAGAGCCGGAGGAAGCAATGGTTCAAATTGATTTTGATAGTACTACAGATTCGGTGGAAGAACTTGAAGACCCAAAAGTAGAGCAAGGTAATAATCTTGAAAAGGAGAAAACATTCAAAGAAATTGAGAATTCTGAGAGAGAAATTACAAAAAGTCAAGTAAATCAACAATTTAATGCTGATAAAGCTATAAAAAGAATTATTTTGCTTTATGATGATGGCAGCTTTTCAGAACACATCCCGGAAAAATAAAAGGCCTGCCCATAAGAGCAAGCCTATAATAACTTAAATTGGAAATTTCCTTATACCCATTCTCTTTTAGAGAAGAAAAATCCACTTTCAATGATAGCATTTTCATCGCTATCCGAGCCATGAACTGCATTGGCTTCAATGCTGGTTCCGTATAGCGCCCTGATTGTTCCTTCCTCAGCGTTTTCTGGGTTGGTGGCACCGATGAAATCGCGATAACCCTGTACAGCATTCGCCTTTTCAAGTACAGCTGCGATAATAGGGCCTGATGACATGAAATCTGTAAGACCATTATAAAAGGGACGCTCTTTATGAACTGCATAAAATTCCATAGCATCTTCTTTGCTCAATCTGGTCATTTTCAATGCCTTGATTGTAAATCCACCTTCAGTAATTTTTGCAAGTATGTTTCCCATGTAGCCTTTTTTCATTGCTGTAGGCTTAAT
>CAZGZO010000046.1:0-14610 GCA_964529695.1 uncultured Lentimicrobiaceae bacterium | reverse complement strand
TCACCCATGTATGCAATTTTTTGCAAAAGTAACTAACTAAACTGAGGTTTTAATATAATCTATATCATTTTTTGAATGAATGTGGATTTAACGACTGATTGTCAAGATAATGGAGAATTATATAGAATAAATAGCTTTAATAATAAAAGAGAAAAGATGACCACTTTCTAAGAAAAACCGCGGGTAACATATTGGCGGAATGATATATTATTCAGCGCCCATAAAGTCAGGTTGAAAATGTAATCTTTGAACGGCCCGGCGGCATACAAAAGGTTTAAATAGGTCTCTTGTACTCTTTTGTAATGGAGTAGTTTCTTCATGGAAACAGTAACCGGGATATCATAAATGATACTTTGTGCCGCAATCTGTCCTGAAACCAGTGCGGGATAAATACCTTCTCCTGTCAGTCCTGAAGTCAACCCGGCTGCTTCGCCAACTAAGAATAGGTTGTTGAAACGTAATCCATGATAATCATAGGAAAGTGGAAAACTTTGATATTGAGCATTTGAAATGTCGAAACCTTTTTGATTCAGCCATTGATGAAAATTATCTTTTAATCTATCCGGAGAAATTTTTCTTGGATCAACACAGCATCCAACGGCGAGATATTCGTTATGTGGAAAGACCCAAGCATACCCAGAATGGAAATATCCTGAATTCATAAATATTTCCATATGGTTTTCGACCTTACCGGGAATCAGATATTGAAAAGTGATAATTCTTTTTTGTACCGGGATATTTAAATGTCTTCTTACCAGAGAAGAAGCTCCGTCGGCCCCGACCAGATAGCGAAAACCATATGTTTCTGAATGATTAACTTCAATAGTATTATCTTTAATGTCTGTAACTTGTGTGCTGGTTTCTATTGCAACTTCCGTATTTTTCAAACGAGCCGCCTGCCATTGTCCAAATGCCTTGCGATCGATGGTAAATGCAAAAGGTTTTTCCTCATGAATGGTGAAAGTTTGTCCTTCAGAATAAGCAGTTGCCTTGTTAATTTTTTGCTCTATTAAGGTGTCTGGCAAATCATAAATCCTGAATATTTTTCGTGTAATACCTCCGGCACAGATTTTTGTACCTATTTCCATCTGTTTTTCAAGTACTAACACGCTGAGTCCTGTAGGAGCCAAAACTTCTGCACAACGCAATCCAGACGGACCCGCTCCCACAATGATGACATCATAATTTTTCATGATGTCCAAATATAGAAAGAAATGGGAAATACTGTCATAAATATCGCGAGAAGATCTCGTAGGCCAGGGATTCGGTGTGAAGGTATAAGGGTAGAAAGGTCAGAAGATCTTTAACACAACATAAAGCGGTCAGCTTTAAAAAATCATGACAAAATCATTGCTGCTAAAGAGAGATACTGTACACTAAGGCAGACAAATCAAAGTTAAAAAGCAATAGGACAGACGGATCCTAAAAATCATCATTATCCTAAAAGACCAGTGTACTATTTTTTGATTGAAGTGGTGTTTATTTTGGAATATATACCTAACATCTAATAATTCAATAGATTAATGGTGTGACAAGCAGTAACAGCAGCAGTTTCAGTACGTAAACGATAAGGTCCAAGTTTTACCGGAATAAAGCCTTTAGCTTTGGCGTCCTCGATTTCCTGAGGGCTGAAATCGCCTTCCGGCCCGATGAGAATCCAGGCATTTTCTCCGGGTTTGTATATTTTGGAGAGTTCCGGTGTTTGCTCATCTTCAAGGGTGGCAATAAATTTTTTTCCATCAAAGGGCATTTCAATCATCTTTTGAAATTTGATGATTTCATCCAGTTGGGGATGAAAAGATTTCAGCGATTGTTTCATCGCGGCCGTGATGACTCTGTTCAACCGGTCTATTTTGACCTCTTTTCGTTCGGAATGTTCCGATTTGAACGGCAGGATTCTGTCAATGCCAATCTCAGTAGCTTTCTCCAGAAACCATTCAAAGCGGTTGATGTTTTTTGTCGGGGCAACCGATATCTGAAGGTGAAAAGGGCGTTTGTCTGTTCCTGGCTCGGTACTCAGTACTTCAATTTCACAACGTTTGGCGCTGTCATCCAAAATTCTGCAAGTGTAAATCATTCCTTTCCCATCAGTAAATTGAAGCAGATTGCCAATCTTCATCTTCAACACCCTGATTAGGTGTTTGGACTCATCAGCGTTAAGCTGGAAAGAAGGAGTTGTTATTTCCGGAGCGTAATATAAATTGTTGTTCATGAAATTGCTGTAGCCGTTTATTTTAAAACAAAGATATTGGAAATGGTTGGAATTTGCCTTTCAAAAAGCCATGTTTTTGTGGGCAGGTAAATGTGTGACGATGTGACGGCGTGACTGGGTGACGGTATTTAGAGACGCAAAATTTTATGTCTCTGCAAGGTACATAAGATTTTTTCCCTCGTACCATAAAAGCGAAAGGGGTCATTCGCCTTCGGCGGATAACCCCTTTTCTGCAGCATGAAACAAGATCGTTTCTGGTTCTTATTGAGAATTTTCTTCTGTTTTCTCAAATTTTTTCACGGCAATCCAGACCATTTTATAGGAAAACCAAATCAGGACGGGCCATGTTAAAAACCATATTATTTCTGAAGTCATATCTTTTATTTTTAATGAAATACAAAATTAATAAGCATGTGAATCTTCTTCCATTTCTTTGGCAGTGATGCTTGTTTTGTTCATGGAACGCCAGACATACCAAATGTAAGCCAGAACAAACGGAACCAGCAATGAAACATACGACATCGCTGTCAGTGTGTAGTGGCTTGAAGAAGCGTTCTGAATGGTCAAAGAGCTCTGCAAATCATAAATGGAAGGATAGAAAGCGGTGTGATGGTAACCTACTGTCAGCAATAGAGAAAATACTGTTACTACAGTACCGATTCCGCTGAACCAAATCGCTTTTCGTCCACATTTTTCAGCAAAGAATACGCCTCTGATAATTCCCCACAAAACTGCTACAACGCCCAACAACAGAAGAATTAATACCAAAGGCATGGCCAGTAAATTGTGTAGGTATTTGAAAGGTTCCATATTCACAACCATCGTATTCGGATCGTAATTGAATCCTTTAATGAGCAAAATGTTGATGAAGAAAAACAAGAAGAAAACCAGGAAAGGAATGGCATTATTAAAAATAGCTTTCCGGCTCCTTTCAAAAAGCGATTCATCATCAATGTTGTTCATGAAATACATCCCTGCCAATACCCGTGAAAGGAAGAAGACTGCCAGTCCAAGCGACAAGTTGATGTATGTTGCATAACGGGTAAAATTCAGGGCCAGTTCCAATCCTCTGAATGGTGATTTCCAGAAGGAATGGTGCATAGCGTTTACTGAAAACAAGGAACCGGTAAAGAAAGTAGCAACGGCTGTTCCGATAAAAATGGTTCCAACCAATCCGTTGATAAACAGGAAGGTGTCAAATGTTTTAGTGCCCAGCCAGTTATTGGCTTTGGTGCGGTATTCGTATGAAACAGCCTGGAGCACAAAAGAAAATAGGATGATAATCCATACCCAGTAAGCACCACCAAAACTGGTTGAGTAAAACAACGGAAATGACGCAAAAGCAGCGCCACCGAAAGTTACCAATGTAGTGAAAGTCAAATCCCACTTTCTTCCCAGTGAGTTGACAAGCATTTTTACTTCAGTATCAGTTTTTCCGAGTCTGGAAAACAAAGTTTGTCCGCCAAGAACGAAAAACAAAAAAACCAGGATTCCGCCAAGCAAAGAAACGATGGCCCACCAGTATTCCTGTAATGCGAGATGTGTTAAATTTCCAAACATGATTAGTGCCCTCCATCATTAAGTTGTTTAATCTGTTTTAGCATAATCTTGATTTCAGCAATCAAGAAGATTGTAAACATTACTCCAAACAGGAAAAATGTAATTATTACAGAAGTGGAGCCTATGTTCGACAACGCTGCTTTTGTGGGCATTAAGTTCTGGATTACCCAAGGTTGCCTTCCCATTTCGTTCACCAGCCATCCGGCTTCGGAAGCGAGCCAGGCAAACGGGATGGTCCATAACGCGACATATAGAAACCAGCGTTTCATTTGTAATTTGTCTTTCATGGAGTAGATGAGTCCCAAAATAAACAGTATCAGAAACAGGAATCCCAATCCTACCATCGCGTGGAAGGAGTAGAAAACCAATGGAACGTTGGGAATCAGGTTGTACGGATCTTTAAAATAACCGTACCCCATATATTTATAATTCTTTTTGAATACTGCCAGGTTGATTGCTGCCAGGCTGTCGTTTTGGGCCTTCCGTGCTTCATGAAATGCTTTCAAAGCAGCCAAAGCAGTTTTCCCCATCTTAATCCGTTCGGAATAAGAAACAATACCCATGGCTTTGTCTCCTTTGATATAATCATTAATTCCGGGGATATAAGAATTCGGATTAAAAGTGGCCATCAGTGAAAGCAACTTCGGCACTTCAAATTTATTGGTAAACACTTTTGGATTCTGATTTTCTATTGTTGGCCTGTGCGTATCGAAAATTCCAAAGGTAATCAGCGGTGCCGCTTTTGCACCATAATAAAGTCCTTCAAAAGAATCGAACTTCATAGGTTGCACCCGGTAAGCTTCTCTTGCGGAACCATCACCGGTGAAAATTGTAAATACAATAGCAATCAAACCAAAAGTAGAAGCGACTACAGCACTTCTTTTAGCCAGTTTGACATTTTTATTTTTTAACAAATACCACGCACTGACTCCCAAAACAAAAATGGCAGAAAGCACATACGCAGATGAAACGGTGTGCAGAAATTTGTTAATGGCTGTTGGCGAAAATAAAACGGCCCAGAAATTGACCATTTCGTTTCGTGCTGTAACCGGATTAAAATGCATTCCTACAGGATTTTGCATCCACGAGTTGGCTACAAGAATCCATAAAGCCGAGATGTTGGAGCCAATGGCAACCATCCAGGTCGAAGTCAGGTGAAAACCCTTGCTCACCTTCTTCCAGCCAAAGAACATCACGGCAAAAAATGTTGCTTCCATAAAGAAAGCCATGATGCCTTCAACGGCTAGCGGAGCACCGAAAATATCTCCTACAAACCAGGAATAATTCGACCAGTTGGTACCAAACTCGAATTCAAGAATAATACCGGTTGCCACTCCGATAGCAAAGTTAATGGCAAACAGGGTCATCCAGAACTTGGTGATCTTCTTCCAATGTTCATCACCCGTTTTTACATATATGGTCTCCATGATGGCAATGATAAAACTGGTTCCCAGCGTTAGCGGGACAAATAACCAGTGAAACATCGCCGTAAGGGCAAATTGTGCCCTTGACCAATTTAATAAAGCCAGACTGAAATGTTCCATAAGCGATTTATTTAATTTTTTGGATTGGTTAACTGTTCTATAACGTAATTACTTCTTTGCTTATTTGTTGTAAAATGAGAATGCAGGAAATCTTGAAAAAAGAAAAGTTTGAAGATGAAAAAGATGACAAATAGTTTGATAAGAATAATTATCCATAACCGTTTACCGACGGTCATATTCCTAAAACCATCGTAATAAAAATGAAAAATGTATTTTATTAATTGGGTCACGAAATACTAAAATATGGACAAATATAATGAAATTTGAATCAGCTAATCAAGGGAAAAAGGTAATTTGGAACCGGTCTGAATAATATGTTCCGTGCTATATTAACGGACCGATAATCAATGCAAGAATGACGCTTAACACAAAGTAGTTCAGTCGCATGAAGTAATAAAAAGGGTTGAGAGTGACCGAGATTTTTTTAAACAATTTTGTGAAAATATAGATCAACCAAACTGAGGCCAGGAGCACCATAACTTTAAAAAACAAGGTGGTGATTAAGTCCGAATAAATCATGAGCAGAACTACCAAAGCCGAAGCAACGGTCCACACAAAAGTGACCCTTTTAATTTGTTTCTGGGTAAAGGTTGTAGTTACTGAAGGGTAACCGGCATCCACGTATTCCTGACCGTATTTGAGCATGAGCAGCCAGAAATGCGGAACCTGTGTCATGAAAAAGAAAAAAGCCAGCACTAAAAGTTTTGGGTCGATAAGAGATCCGCCACCAGCCAACCAGCCAACAACGGGTGGGAGGGCCCCAATCACACTGCCCGGAATAACCGCAAAAGCCGTTTTGCGTTTTAAAGGCGTATAAATCAAATTGTACCATACGAATGCCAGAAAGCCAACAATGGCCGCTTCAGCATTACTTCCTATATAAACGATAAATGTGCCGATTAAAATTTCAGCAATAGCAATGGCCAAAGCCGCTGTTGGTGAGAGTTTACCTGAAGGGATTGGCCGGTTCATTGTCCGTTTCATCAAAATATCCCGGTCTCTTTCCTGGTATTGATTTAAAGCTGCTGAACCACAGGCTAATATGAAGATACCTATCAGAGGTAAAATGACAGCCGTATCAATCTGTTTGTGAGCTAATGTGTAACCCGCCAACGTGGTCAGCGTAACCGCAACGGTAATCCGGACTTTATTGAGTTCTCCCAGCAAGCTTAAAAAGCGCCTCATCTTTTTCTATGGTATTTCTTGATAAATTAACTCCGAATTGAACTTCGCGGCACTTTAATGATTGATTTGCAATTAAAATTGATGCAATTTCTTTTTCCCTGAAATGCCGCGAACCCAATTCAAGTATTGCGGTGCAAAATTCATCATTTTTTCTGGAAATGTTAAATTTTATTTCACATTATGAGATCTGGGAGTAAGGATAAATTTCATCATAGCGTAAAATTTTGCCACCATTAACTCTCCGGTAAATGTGTGTCCTGTTCAAATCTGAATGATCTGAAATTCCGGCGGCACCTAAAAGTTCTACAAAACTTTTAATAGTTTCTTTATGATAACTGGCGACCTTAACACTTTTGTCGTCAACCACGAGCCCTTTCATAAGCGATTTGTTTTGAGTGGCGACGCCTGTAGGACATTCGTTGGTATTACATCTCAGGGCCTGAATACAACCTGTAGCCATCATCATGGCACGGGCACTGTTGCACATGTCTGCTCCCAACGACATAACACGGACCATATCAAATCCCGAAATGATTTTTCCGGATGCGATAAGTTTAATGTCTTTTTTTAGCCCGTATTCCAACAAGGTGTCATAAACAAAAGATAAGCCTTCCCGCAAGGGCATTCCCAAAGAGTTTGAGAACTCCACAGGAGCAGCACCTGTGCCACCTTCGCCACCGTCAACGGTAATAAAATCGGGTTTGATTCCTGTTTGCCTCATGGCTTCACAAATGTCTTTAAACTCCTGTTTGCTGCCTACACACAATTTAAAGCCAATCGGTTTTCCACCCGATAATTCCCGAAGTTGTTTGATGAACATTACGAGTCCTTTGGCATCACTGAAAGCAGTGTGACAAGGAGGTGACTTAACATCTGTATGTGGTTCAACCAGGCGGATCCTGGCAATTTCTTCAGAGTTTTTGCTGGCAGGTAAAATCCCTCCGTGTCCGGGTTTTGCTCCCTGAGAAATTTTTATTTCTATCATCTTCACCTGCTCCTTCTGCGCTTTCTCTTTGAATAACTCGTGGGAGAAAGCTCCTTCTTTCGAACGGCAACCAAAATATCCGGTTCCAACTTGCCAGATGATATCTCCACCATGTTTCAAATGGTAAGGACTCAGACCGCCTTCTCCGGTATTTTGTGCAAAGCCGCCTATTTTGGCTCCTTTATTCATAGCCATAACTGCATTTTTACTAAGTGCTCCAAAACTCATGGCGGAGATATTTAAAATACTGGCATTGTAGGGTTTTAAACAATCAGGGCCACCGACTTTTACATGGGGGTCAGGATCGAGTATATCGAAATTTTTTGCATAAATGGAATGCGGCATCCATTCGTATCCGTCTGCATATACATCCATTTCGGTTCCAAAAGGCGTGGTGTCGTTTACCTTTTTGGCTCTTTCATAAACCAGTGTCCGCATAATCCGGTCTATGGGCCTGCCTTCTGTGTCTGTTTCCACAAAATACTGCATGATTTCCGGCCGGAAAGATTCCAGCAAATAACGAAAATTTCCTATAACAGGAAAATTGCGTTTAATGGCATGGCGCTTCTGAGTCATGTCATAAAATCCCAATAAGATCAAGGGACCAAAAAATATCAGAAACCATAAGACAGATCTCCAAAGGGTGAAATAAATTACTGTTATTGCAATAATAATAATAGCTGTCGATAGTAGAAAAATATGTTTAGCTTTCATCTTTATATAATTGAAAAGTTGTCAAAAATGATTAATCAAAGAAACCTTCTATTTCCTTTTTAATATTATCCCATTGCTTTTTGTCGCCCCCCACTGCATCAAACATTTCTCTGGCTTTCGAGATTCCAAAGCCTTTAACTTCCTTAAATCCTATTCTCGGAGGCAAAGACAATTGTCCGCTGTTCACGATGGCATCAATAATAAATGGCTTTTTTGATTTTTTTGCTTCAAGAACGGCCGCTGTAACATCTTTTGCATGTTCGACCCTAACACCATCGCCGCCTAATAATTTAGCAAATTCAGCAAAATTGAAATTATTTACCTGCAAGGCATCGAGATTGGGTGCCAAACCGGCTTCCTCCATCTCAATTTTTACAAATCCCAATTGCGAATTATTGAATACAATAATTTTAAGGGGAAGCCCGTATTCCACGGCTGTGGAAAAATCGTGCAGCGTCATGTTGAAAGCGCCGTCACCAATAAATGCCCATACTTCCCTTTCGGGGAATTGTAATTGGGCACCGATGGAAGCGGGCAAACCCACCGCCATAGAACCATGATTGAAGGAACCAATAATCCTGCGGTCTTTATAAAAGCTCATGTAGTTTGATGCCCAAATAGCCGAAGTGCCTGTGTCAATGGTAATAATGGCATCATCCGAAGCATGTTGATTCACCTCTCCGGTAAATATTTGTGGGTGAATCGGTTCCATCTTCCGTTTGGGGTCCGCTTCTTCTTTAATTTTTTTCTTCCAGTGCAAAAATTCTTTTCTTCGGTCTTTCATAAAAGAATCGTCCTTTTTTTGAGAACATATAGGCTCCAGTGCGGATACCACAGCTCCGATATCTCCGTGCAGCCCCAGATTTACAGGAACACGGTTTCCGATATTTTCTTCCCGTATATCAACCTGGATGATTTGTGAAGTCTTTGGTAAAAAGTAATCGTACGGAAAATCAGTACCAAGCATGATCAACAATTCTGATTCCATGACGGCTTTATAACCCGATGGATTTCCAATCAAACCGGTTAAGCCTACCACTTGCTCCATATCATGATCAAAAACATCGGAAGCCCTCAGTGTATGCGTGATAAGCGCTTTGATTTTATCTGCGAATTTTAATACAATGTCTTTAGCTTCGCGACATCCCGCTCCACCAAAAATTGCGATCTTTTCTGCCTCATTGATAAGTTTAGCTGCTTGTTTTAACCTCTTGTCAGGTGGAATTGTCACGGAGTCAGAGCGAAACACGCTGGAAACGAATTGTTGATTCCTTGCCCTCATCATAGCGATATCCGAAGGTAGTTCAATCCGGCAGACTGTCTTTTTATTGATGGCTATCCTCAGGGCTCTCATGATTACTCCCGGTGCCTCTGCAGGAGATCGGATTACCGCCTGATAATCACAAACATCATCAAAAATCTTTTGCAGGTCCGCTTCCTGATGGTAATTGGTTCCTATATATCGAACCGGAACCTGTCCGGTTATAGCCAAAACAGGGGAACGTTCTTTCTTGGCATTGTACAACCCATTAATAAGATGCAGGGCTCCAGGTCCTACGGTACTGGCACAAACGCCCAAATTGCCGCTCAATTCGCCCTGCGCAAAAGCTGCATAAGATGCATTTCCTTCATGTTTTACCCGAATCCATTGAATCGTATCTTGTTTTCCTATGGCCGAGATTAGAGGGTTAAGGGCGTCTCCGGCCACCCCAAAAATGTGCCGGACTCCTTCCTGTTGTAATATTTGAAGTAATTGTTCTGAAACATTCATAAGCTCATTTTTAATGGTAATTCAATAATTTACATTGGCTTAACTACAAAGATAATGGATTGCTGCCGCCAATTTGATTGCTGGACTGTTCGTTATAAAATTTTAACATTGTTAAAAATTACGTCAATGATTTTTTTGCCTTTCACTGAAGATTTCAGTGTATTTATAATCTCTGACTATTAATTCTCATAACTTGTTTGATAACTGGCAAATGATAATGTATTTTATGATAAAATTTATAATCAGTATAAATAAGGTGTTAATTGTTAGAAAAAAAGCCTTAATATTGCCCTGTATTAACTAAAGAGGACTAATCTTACGTATAATTTTCAATTTCAATTATTTAAATGTATCAAAAAGATAAATTTAAGATGGGAAAATTAAGCAATGAGGTTCCTAAATGCGCTAAAGTACCCAAATTCAAAATTAGTATAATTACGATTGGTAAAATAAGAAAGACTATTTTTTAGAGTGAAGAGATGGATGTTTTTGTTGAGAAATTTGAAGGAAAAGCTTTTAAAAATATTGTATCTTTCGCATAGTTATATTATTAATTAGGTTGGACGTAATGAGAAAAAAGATTTACGATTTATTTAAAGTAATTGGTTTTTTAGGAGTTACGGCTTTTTTGAGCGGATGTAGCAAAATGGTCGTTCTTGATCCAAAAGGACCTATCGGAAGTGAGGAGCGGGTTCTCATTTATTGGGCTATAGGCCTCATGCTGATTGTCATTGTTCCGGTATTTGTCATGGCTTTTTTGTTTGCTGCTAAATACAAGGCATCAAACAAAAAAGCAAATTACGATCCCAAATGGACAGATTCAATGAAAGTTGAAATTGTTATTTGGTTGGTCCCCATATTGATTATTGCAGGGTTATCATACCTTACAATAGAAAGTACTTCCAAGTTAGATCCGTACAAACCTTTGGTTTCTAAAGTTAAGCCAGTCAAAGTTGAAGTCATTTCCATGGATTGGAACTGGCTTTTTATTTATCCGGATTACAACATTGCATCTGTTAATGAGCTTGTTTTTCCTGACAATACGCCGTTGAGTTTTAAACTTACATCCTCTTCGGTTATGACATCATTTTTTATCCCGCAGTTGGGAAGTCAGATGTATGTAATGGCTGGAATGACAACAAGGTTGCATCTTTTAGCCAGTGATACGGGAACTTATATTGGGCAGAACAATGAATTTAGTGGACATGGTTACAATACCATGCATTTTAAGGCGATTGCCAAGACCCCGGCTGCTTTTAAAGAATGGGTGGAGAAAGCCAAACAGTCGCCGGATTCCTTAAATATGAAAACATATAAGCAAGTCAGTAGCCCCAATGTGGGATATCCTGTAACTGTCTATTCATCAGTAGCTCCCAATTTATTTAAACATGTTGTCGGAGAGTTCATGGAATGGATGGGCAGAGAAATGAGAATGAAAAAAATGAAAATGAAATCTGGTTCAGGGCCAATGAATCAAAAAATGATGGAGGGTAAATAATATGTTTGGAAAATTAACACTTTCAGCAATACCTTATAATGATCCGATTATCATGGGTGCCGTGGTGAGTTCCACGATTCTTGGCCTGATCATTATTGGTTTGATAACTTATTATAAAAAATGGGGTTACCTGTGGCATGAGTGGTTTACAAGCCTCGACCACAAGAAAATTGGTGTTATGTACCTTGTTCTGGCAGGTGTTATGCTACTGCGTGGATTTGCCGATGCCATCATGATGCGCGCCCAGCAGGCTATGGCCGCCGGAGCAAATCATGGTTATTTAACACCTCATCATTTTGATCAGATATTTAGTTCTCACGGAACAATCATGATCATTTTTGTAGCCATGCCTTTTATGGTTGGTCTGATGAACCTGGTGATTCCTCAGCAAATTGGTGCCAGAGACGTTGCGTTTCCGCTGCTGAACTCTGTCAGTTTTTATATGACAGTTGCCGGTGCCGGTTTAATCATGATTTCTCTTGGACTTGGAGAATTTTCCAATACCGGATGGTCGGGAATCGCACCACTTTTTGAACTAAAATATAATCCCGGTGTCGGAGTCGATTACTGGATGTGGGCGGTCCAGATAGCGGGTGTGGGGTCGCTCTTAAGTGGTGTCAACTTTTTTGTCACCATTATTAAAATGCGCGCCCCCGGATTGAAACTTATGCGTATGCCTCTGTTTACATGGGCTACTTTAACTACCAATGTGCTGATGGTTTTATCTTTTCCCGTATTAACGGGAGCACTTTTCCTGCTTACGATGGACCGTTACCTAGGCATGCACTTCTTCACCAACTCTTTAGGTGGAAATATGATGATGTGGAACAACTTGTTCTGGATGTGGGGACACCCCGAAGTATATATTGTTATTTTGCCGGCTTTCGGAGTTTATTCTGAAGTTGTTGCAACTTTCGCTCGGAAGAGATTATTTGGATATAAATCATTGGTTTATGCAACTGCAGCCATTATGTTCCTTTCATTCACCGTCTGGTTGCATCACTTCTTTACGATGGGCAATTCAGTGGACGTCAATATCTTTTTCGGTATCGCGACCATGTTTATTGCTATCCCAACCGGCGTAAAGATTTACGACTGGTTGTTTACAATGTATCGTGGTCACATTCATTTCGATGCCCCGATGTATTGGACGATGGGTTTCTTTGTCTTGTTTGTCGTTGGAGGTATGACCGGTGTTCTGATGGCCATTCCGCCTGCCGACTACGTAGTTCATAACAGTTTGTTCCTGGTTGCTCACTTCCATAATATGCTGATTCCAGGTGTGTTGTTTGGGTATTTTGCCGGTTTCCATTACTGGTTCCCGAAAACTTTCGGCTTCCGGCTGAACGAGAAATGGGGTAAACGATCCTTCTGGTTGTGGGCCATTGGTTTCGTTGTAGCATTTGGACCACTTTACATTTTAGGACTTATGGGAATGCCAAGACGTATGTCACATTATTCCAACATGGCCTGGCAGCCGTATCTGATTGTTGCTGCAATAGGTGCATTAATCATTGGTCTTGCTGTGCTGGCTCAGATTTATCAATTGGTTATCAGCATCAGAGATCGTAAACAAAATATGGACTTGACCGGTGACCCATGGCATGGAAGAACACTGGAATGGTCAACGGCATCACCAACGCCTGAATATAATTTCGCTGTAATTCCTACAGTGGAAGATATCGATGCTTTCTGGGATATGAAAGAGAAAGGAACTGCTTACAAGCGTCCGAAAGAATACCACGACATTCACATGCCTAAAAATACGCCTGCCGGATTATTTATGGGGGTCTTTACTTTAGGTTTTGGATTTGCTATGGTTTGGCATGTTTGGTGGCTGGCTATTGTAGCAATTGTTGCTTTGGTTGCAACGGTTGTTAAGGTGGGCTCCAATGATGATGTGGAATATGTCATTCCGGCAGCAGAAGTGAAGAAAATTGAAGATGAACGCTTCCGGCTTTTGTCTGAAAACCTTGAAGCAAATAACGACGTTATGGAAGGAGGAAGCAAGTAATGAATACAGAAATAAATACAACGAATACCTCTGAAATGGAACACAATAGTGCAGAAATAAAAACTTATGGTTTTTGGATTTACCTGATGAGTGACCTCGTGTTGTTCTCAGCACTTTTTGCAACTTTTGCGGTTATCGGTTACAATTATGCCGGTGGTCCGGGACCCAAGCAATTATTTGATTTACATTATCTTTTTATAGAAACCATGTTCCTGCTCACCAGTAGTATGGCTTTCGGGCTTACCATGGTTTCACTGAACAGCAACTCAAGAAAAAGAGTGATAACTGGTCTTATCATCACTTTCATCCTGGGACTTGGATTTATCTTTATGGAGCTTCATGAGTTCTACGGAATGATTATGGCAGGACACGGTCCATCACAAAGCGGTTTTTTGTCTGCATTCTTTACTTTGGTAGGAACCCACGGAACCCACGTGTTCTTTGGTTTGATCTGGATTATTGTAATGACTTACCAGGTGGTAAAGAAAGGATTAACCGATGGCGTCCGCTCACGGATGATGCGTTTGAGCTTGTTCTGGCACTTCCTGGATTTGGTCTGGATTGGCGTTTTCACCGTAGTTTATCTGCTCGGTGTTTTGTAACCCGGGATAAAAGAATCATTTAATAACTGAAAAAGAAATAGGAGTCATTAAAATGAACGATACACATAATCAAAACATGGGAGCCGGTCACATAACCTCCAAAGGTTACATCACCGGATTTGTGCTGGCACTTTTGCTGACCGTCATCTCTTTCGGTCTCGTACTGACTAACATTGTATCTCGTCAGGTTGCGGTAATCGGATTATTCGTAGCCGCTGTAGCCCAGATGCTTGTGCATTTGCATTATTTTCTGCACCTCGACAGGTCTTCGGCCCAACGATGGAACGTACTTGCGCTCGTATTTACCGCCCTGCTGTTGTTTATCTTCGTTGCCGGAACTATTTGGGTACTCTACACGCTGAATGCACGTATGATGTAATATCGCGTTGGAATTAATTGTTTGAATCCATAATACATTAATTTGAAAGGCTGTCTCATTTATTTGAGACAGCCTTTTTTGATGTATGGATATTCGATGTATGATGGTTGTTTCGCCTTGTCACTTTGTCACCAAGTCACCCTGTC
>CAZGZO010000045.1:0-14844 GCA_964529695.1 uncultured Lentimicrobiaceae bacterium | reverse complement strand
CAAGAAACAGAACGGCTACGATAAGCAATAATTTTTTCATCTTATTGGGTGATTTTTAATTGATCAAAATTTTCGTTTAAATATTTGATTCCCTTGAGGTTGAGAATGCCATATAAATGGTATAAAAACATCTGTGTTGAGAAATCTTCCAGGTAGATTTCTTCCATCGTAAACAGCTCTTGCTTGCCCAGGTTGTCAACAATGAGAAAATTAAATCTGGAAATAATTTCAGCGTCAAGGTCTTCCCGGTAGAGTCCTTCATTTATTCCACGCATTATGTTCGACAAGGTGTTTTCTATGATTTCTTTGCGCTTGATTTTATTGAGTTTGGCAGCAATGTCGGGGTAATATTTTTTCAAATCATATTCAAAAGAGGGAAAACGTTCTTTGACCATCTGTAGGTAAACCTTAAAGACGATAAATGCTTCATGGATAGCATTTTCTGAATCTTTTTTCGTTTCAGCAATACGCGTTCTTTGATTTTCAATGCCTCTGTCAACTACTTTCTCAACGAGTTTTGATTTGTCTGAAAAGTGCTCGTAAAGCGTTTTTTTCGAGATCCTTAGCTCGTGTGAAACATCATCCATAGTGATGCTCTTGATTCCATATTGATGAAAAAGTTTCCATACTTTTTCTATGATTTCAGTGTTTGTTGGGTTCATCAGTTATTGCGCTTTGGTTAATGTTTTAATCAGTTTTTGCGAGGATTGAAACAAGCTTAATCCGGAGTTGATGTACTCGCTTTCAGCATTTAAAAACTGGTTGTGAGTGTTGAGTAGATCGAGACTGGTAACCATCCCCTGACGAAATTCTTCCTGGGTTTTCCGGTAGATTTTTTCAGCAACAACCCGGTTTTTGTCTTTGTCGTTATAGATTTTTTTAGCGTTATAGTAATCATTCAGTAAGGTCCGGTATTGAATTTTAAGTTGGGTTTCTATTTCTCTTTCCTGCACAGTAGCCTGTTGGAAAGCTATTTTCGCTTGTTTTAATCGCGAAGCGCGGCTCCCGCTTGAAAAAATTGGAATACTCATGGTAACACCTACAACGGCACTTTGATACCAGGGGCCTTTATTGAAGAAATTCCACACCGGACGCTGAGCCTGGGTTTCATAATTCAGCACTGCGTTCAATGTGGGAACATAAGCCGCTTTGGCCAGCATAACTTTGAGCTGGGTAATCTCTTTTGTAGTCTTAATACTTTGCATGTCAACATTCTGATTCACATTAAATGGCGCTGCATTAAGCACTTCCTTTTCCATTTTCTGTAAGAGAACCGGGGCGTTATCTGTAAGCACAATCGAATCCTTGTCGCCCAATCCCAGATAGAATTTCAAAAAAGCAACAGCGATTCCATATTGATTTTTTAAATTGCTACGCGTAGATTCAAGGTTGGAAACCAGTAAATTAACTTGGTCAACATCCACATCTTTCGCCATGCCCGCCTGATAAATATGCTGTGTTTCTCCGTATAGTTTTTTGGTAACTGCCAACGTGGAATCAACAACGTGCAGGCTCTCCTTCACAGCTAACACGCGGAAATAAGCATCAGAAACTTGTTCTTTTACAGCCAATTTGTTTTTGAAGAAATCTTTGTTGCTTTTTTCCAGGGCGACTTTTGCAGCTTTTAAGCCAATGAAATAGCGTCCATCGAAAATGAGCTGACTGATTTGACCGCTTAAGTCAGCATCATATTTGGTTCCGAACTGAACGGCAAGTTGTTTGCCCGGCTCTCCGACAAATTCTCCTGGCAAAACAAAAACAGGCCGTTCCAAATTATCGTGATAATGAACAGATGCACTAATTTGAGGCAATCCTTCGGCAAGTGACTCTTTAATTTTTTGTTTGGCAAGCTCTAAGTCTTTCCCTGAATTTATAATGCTGTAATTGTGAATGTTGGCAAAATCCACAGCTTGGTCCAGAGTGAAATGCCTTACCTGCTGGGCCTGCAAATTCCTCGAAAGAAAGACAGAAATTACACAAAACAGGCCTAATAAAATGGTCGTCTTTTTCATGGATTAATAATCATTTTTTGTTAAAACCTCCGTATTATTTGATAGACGGATGATTTGTGAAAATATTTTTGGGCGTAAAATATTGTGCTATAAAGATATGTAAAATAAACTTCGGAAACTATAAATATGGATTAAGTTTTCTTATCATTGGCTTCAAATTTTGATTCACGATGCAAAAGTAATCTGGTTGACAGGGCTCAAAATATAAATTCGGTGAGTGGCGATAATTTCTCGGTGAATGTCGAATACACATTTTAGTATATTTGCTCTTTATACCTGATTAAAGGAGAAATTAACCGCATCAATTTTATAGACTATGAAAACAATTCCTGAACTGTTTGAAGGAAGTGTAGCCAAATATCCTGACAATGCCCTGGTGTGGGAGAAAAAGGATGGTAAGTATCAGAAAATCACTTTTTCAGAGGTTAAAGTCAGCGTATACAACCTCGCGGCTGCATTGCTGAAAATGGGAATTCAGAAAGGGGACCGGGTGGCGCTTCTTTCTGAAGGAAGAAGCGAATGGTTAATATCAGAATTGGCCATTTTATATCTCGGAGCTGTGAATGTTCCCTTATCTGTAAAAATTAATGAACCTACTGAGCTTTCATTCCGGATCAAGCATTCAGAATGTAAGTTGGCCATTGTAAGCAATCTGCAATTGGATAAGGTCCGCAAAATCAGAAAAGATATTCCCAAAGTTAGTTCTTTGATAGTTATTGGCGAGGCTGAGTTGCACGACGAAAAGATGGAACTTGCTTATGATAAAATTTTTGAAGAGGGGAAGGAGGCGCTGGGTGAATTGAAACAGGAACTTGAAAAGCGCTGGAAATCAATTATTCCTAATGATTTGGCAAATATCAGCTATACTTCAGGTACGACCGCAGATCCCAAAGGAATTATGCTGACGCACCGTAATTACACGGCCAATGTAGAACAGGCCAACACACTGATGTATGTGGGCGAAGATTTTGTGACATTGTTAATTCTGCCTTGGGACCATTCCTTCGCACATACGGTTGGGCTTTATACACTAATTAAACAGGGAGCTAGTCTCGCAGTGGTCGAGTTGGGGAAAACCCCGATGGAAACACTCAGAAATATTCCGAAAAACATCAAAGAGTCCAAACCTACCTTTATTCTTAGTGTTCCGGCACTTTCAAAAAATTTCCGTAAAAATATTGAGGCTGGAATCCGTGCCAAGGGGCCGGTCTTGTATAAGCTTTTTCAGCATTCCTTGAAAATTTCATACAAATACAATGGCTTAGGCTTTGACAAAGGAAAAGGAAATACTGCCATGCTTCGACCTTTGGTGAAACTTTACGATAAGATCCTTTTTAGCAAAATCCGGGAGAATTTTGGTGGTAATCTGAAATTCTTCATAGGTGGTGGGGCGCTGCTTGACCTTGATTTACAGCGCTTTTTCTATGCTATTGGCATTCCTGTTTATCAGGGTTATGGGTTGTCAGAGGCGGCTCCTGTTATTTCTTCCAATGCCCCATTACATCATAAACTGGGCTCTTCGGGATATCTGGTAAAAAATCTGGAACTTAAGATTTGCAATGAGAAAGGTGAAAGTCTGCCTGCTGGTGAAAAAGGTGAAATTGTCGTTCGCGGAGAAAACGTGATGAAGGGTTACTGGAAAAATGAAGCAGCCACTGCAGAATCACTTCGTGAAGGATGGCTGCACACAGGAGATTTGGGTTATCTGGACAATGATGGCTATTTGTACGTGCTGGGTCGTTTTAAGAGTCTGCTCATTGGCAACGATGGCGAAAAATACAGTCCTGAAGGTATTGAAGAGGCCCTCGTTGAGCAATCACATTTCATTGATCAATGTATGCTCTATAACAATCAGAATTCTTATACAGCCGGTTTGGCTTATCCCAATGTTTTGGCATTGAAAGCTGCGCTGAAGGAAAAAAGTGTGAACTATAAAACCGAAGAAGGCCGGAAAGAAGCTTTAAAACTGATTCTTAGTGATATTGAAGAATATTTACCCGGGGGAAAATATGAAAATATGTTCCCGGGAAGATGGCTTCCGGCAGCACTTGGCATCATGGACGAGCCATTGACTGAAGATAACCGGATGCTCAATTCCACCATGAAAATGGTTCGTAAAAAAGTGACGGAACACTATCGTGATCTCATTGACACTCTGTTCACTCCAAAAGGAAAAAATATCGTCAATGAAAAGAATCTGGAAGCGATAAAAAAGTTGCTGGAGAGATAGATTCACGGCAAGAGCCACCATCTTTTTGCGGGGAAATCAAGTAGAATTTTATATCAAGAGTTAATAATTTCCTGAATAGTCTCTGGTAAGTTATTTCTGAATGGTTTTTTTGCTGTGATTTTGGCCTGTTTAGATTTCATTCTAAGTCTTTTATTTTGAAGACCGTAACAACGTGTGAATTTTGAACATCAATTTAGACGCCATTTAAATTTACTCATAAACAAGGAATTATGATTTTTTAAGGAGACAGATCCGCCTTTTATTTGTATTTTTGAGTTCTGAGATTAACCTTTTAAAATATAAAAAATTATGAAAAAAGTAACTGTAGTTGGAGCAGGAAGTGTTGGAGCAACCTGCGCTGATGTTTTAGCACAAAAAAACTTCCTTGATGAGGTGGTATTGGTTGACATCAAAGAAGGTTTGGCAGAGGGGAAAGCCCTTGACATTTGGGAAAGTGCTGCTGTAAATTATTTCGATACCCGCGTAAAAGGATATACCAACGATTATTCAAAAACCGAAGGTTCTGATGTGGTTGTCATCACTTCCGGTTTGCCCAGAAAACCTGGCATGTCCCGCGACGATTTGATTTCTACCAATGCTAAGATTGTGAAATCCGTTACTGATAATGTGATGGCCGCTTCGCCGGATGCTATCATTATCATCGTTTCCAATCCGTTGGATGTAATGACCTATGCAGCTCACATGGCTTCCGGAAAAACTGCGAACAAAGTGTTTGGTCAGGCCGGTGTTTTGGATACTGCTCGTTATCGCGCTTTCATCGCCGACGAACTGAACGTTTCTCCAAGAGATATTCAGGCACTGCTTATGGGCGGTCATGGTGACACCATGGTCCCGTTGCCGCGTTACACCACGGTTTCCGGAATTCCTGTAACCGACTTGATTTCAGCTGAAAAACTGGAAGCTATCGTTAACCGTACCAAAAAAGGTGGTGGAGAAGTCGTTAATTTGCTGGGAACTTCTGCATGGTATGCTCCAGGAGCCTCTGCTGCTCAGATGGTTGAGTCTATTGTTCAGAACCAGAATCATATTTTCCCATGCTGCGTTCGTCTCGACGGACAGTGGGGTTTGAAAGATGTTTACATGGGCGCTCCCGTGAAACTGGGTCGCAACGGTGTTGAAGAGATTGTCGAAATCAACCTGAACAAAGACGAAATGGCCCTGCTTGAAACTTCTGCAGGACATGTAAGAGAAGTCATGGCCGTTTACGACAACATGAAACTGAATTAATTTTCAGTACAAAATATTGAAATTGAGGCTGTCTCTTGTAGGCAGCCTTTTTCATAACCTTTCAGGTCCGAGGCGACCTGAAAGGTTTGTTTTTGAAAGGTATAAATTTGAGTTCCCTCCCAAAAATAATTTTTCGTCATTGCGAACGTAGTGAAGCAATCTCATTTTACCGAATTTGTTTTGCTTAGGAGATTACTTTCCCGATAAATCGGGACAGGCTGTCGTGCCTCCTTGCAATGACGTGTATTTTGATTTTTCGGAGCGGACTCAAAGTTGAATAGTTTGCAGATTGTAATGACACAATGCAACTAAAATCATACTGGCGCAAGCGTCTCGCTTGTGCCAAATATCACCTGATCGATTGTATTAGCATAGGTACCAATAATAATTACGGAGGGCATCGGTGGTTCAACTTTTTGAAGATAGTTCCCGATATCACCTAATGTGGAGGTAAATAGTTGCTGCCCGGGATGCCCGACGCAGCTTACAATTTGAATCGGCATTTCCGGGGGCAGATCGTTATCCATTAGTTCGTTAGATAGAAGTTCAAGGTTTTTTAAACCCATGTAAACCATCACAGGAGCATGGGTTTTTAGTACAGCAGAAACCACGTCAATGTTTTCAAATCCCCCCTTTCGTTTATGACCCGTATAAAACAGGGCCATGCTGTTAATGCCGCGCAAAGTTATGGGAATGTGGAAGCAATCCGCAGCAGCTAATCCTGCCGTAATACCCGGAACCACTTCTACTTTTAAGCCATTTCTCAAACAAAATTCCAATTCTTCCGCGCCACGGCCAAAAATAAAAGGGTCGCCGGCTTTTAATCGAACCACACGTTTTCCTTGCTCCGCAAACTTCTTAAACTGACTGTGAATTTTATCCTGGCGCTCGGTTTGATGTTGTCCGTCTTTGTATTTCTTACCGGCATAAACAAGCTC
Source organism: uncultured Lentimicrobiaceae bacterium (assembly GCA_964529695.1). Lineage (GTDB taxonomy): Bacteria > Bacteroidota > Bacteroidia > Bacteroidales > F082 > Sulfidibacterium. Next base: position 8,416 of record CAZGZO010000045.1, on the reverse strand, counting down.
CGTTTCGGGACGTGCCAGTTTTAAAATTTCATCGCCGTGAAGCGCATCATACAAAATAACATCAGCCTGCTCCAGACGCCTTAAAGCCCCAACCGTCAACAGCTCCGGATCACCCGGTCCGGCGCCGACAATAGAGATTAGATGATTATTTTGAAATTTTCGTGCCATCTCAATGTTTAAAATCTTTTCCTCGTTTGGTTTCTTTCACGTATTCTTTCCGGATAACAAAATCACCGAAGTTTTCTTCTGAATTTCTGTTTGCCGCATAATCTGCAATGATGGGTTTCAGTTCCGTGATAATCTCTTCTTCCGTAAGGGTTTCTTTGTAGAGTGTGTTCAAACGGTTCCCGGTAAAACTGCCACCTAAGTAAAGATTGTAATGCCCCAGAGATTTTCCGATAAAACCTATTTCAGCAAGATAAGGCCTGCCGCATCCATTGGGGCAACCGGTCATCCGAATCACAATTTCCTGCTTTAGCAAGCCATGTTCTTCCAGTAAAGCTTCAATCTTTTCAATTAATGTCGGCAAGTATCTTTCAGCTTCGGCGAATGCTAAGCCACAGGTGTTTAATGCCACGCAGGCAATGGAATTCTGACGCAAACCTGACAACTGCAAAGGCCATACCCCATACTTTTTCAGAATGCGGTTCACCTTTTCTTTTTCATTTGTATTGGCAAGCACCACGTTTTGATTTCCTGTTAAAATGAACTCTACATCTTTCACTTTCTCAGCAATTTCCCGCAGTGCTGTTTTTAGCTGTAACGATTCAGTATCTTTTATCCGGCCCCCTTCAATAAACAGATTCAGGCTCCATTTTCCATTGGTGCCTTTTTTCCACCCGTACCGATCTCCGTTACGGGTAAAATTAAAAGGCTTAGCCGGCTGAAGATCATAGCCTAAAGATTTATTCAGTTCCGATTTGAACCAGTCAATGCTCCTATCATCAATGGTGTATTTCAAACGCGCATGTTTCCGGTTGGTGCGATCACCGTTATCTCTCTGAATTAAAACTGCTTTTTCTGCCACATCAATAACTTGGTCCGGGGTGCAAAAACCAATTACATCAGCTAATCGTGGATAAGTATCACGGTTACCGAAAGTAGAACCCATGCCGCCACCGGCCGTAACATTGTAACCGGCTAGTTTTCCGTTTTCTTCAATGGCAATAAAGCCCAAATCCTGTGAAAAAATATCTACATCATTATAGGGCGGAATGGCAATACAGATTTTAAATTTACGGGGTAGATACCGGTCACCGTAAATGGGTTCTTTATCTTTATTTCCGGCAACAAGTTTTTTGTCCAGCCATATTTGATAATAAGCGGATGTTTTGGGTGTCAGATGCGCTGAAATTTCACCGGCCAGTTTATAGACTTCTGCATGTAATTCAGATTCAGCTGGATTCGCATGTGACATTACATTCCGGTTCACATCACCACAAGCAGCAACAGTATCCATTAAAGCTTCGTTAATACCCTGAATGGTTGATTTTAACTTTTTCTTGATGACTCCGTGCAACTGAAAAGCCTGGCGCGTTGTCAATTTCAAAGTGCCGTTGGCATGCGTATCGGCCAGATGATCCATCTGGAGCCATTGCGCAGGCGTGGCAACTCCGCCCGGAAGTCGTACCCGAATCAAAAAAGAATAGGCAGGTTCCAGTTTCTGACGTTTACGCTCTTTTTCCAAGTCCCGGTCATACTGCTGATAAATTCCGTGGAATTTTGATATTTGAGTATCGGCTTCAGCGATAGCCCCGGTTACAGGATCTGCAAGACTTTCTTCTAATGTTCCGCGAAGATAATTGCTGTCATATTTTATTTTCTCTAACTCTGAAAGTGTGTTCCAATCTATATTTTCGTTCATTATTATATTGTTATTGGTCTTTTTATTTATCAAATTTGTTTCTGCTTTTAAACCGATCTCAGGAGTTTTTTTGTCTAAAGCTCTAATAAACATCAGCCTGGAAGCGCTTTTCTTTTTTCATTTTCTTGAAATAACTTCCTGCCTCTTCTTCGTTCATATTTCCTTGATTCTGAATAATTTTCAGGAGTGTTGACTGAACATCTTTGGCCATATATTTTAAATCACCGCATAAATAGAAGTTGGCACCACCCTCAAGCCACTGGAAAACGTCTTTTTGTTGTTCCAACAATTTATGCTGGACATATACTTTTTCGTTTTGGTCACGGGAAAAGGCCAGATCAACGCGTTCAAGATGTCCTTTCTTCAGATATTTTTGCCATTCAGTCTGGTATAGAAAATCAGAATAGAAGGTACGTTCTCCGAAAAACAGCCAGCTTTTTCCCTTTTGGCCATTGGCTTCCCGGTGCTGCAAGAAAGAGCGATAAGGAGCTATGCCTGTTCCGGCGCCTACCATAATAATCGGGTTCCCGTTTTGCGGTAGGCGGAAATTTGGATTCTTATTTATGTAAATCAGCACTTCATCTTCTATTTGTAAACGGTCGGCCAGAAAGCTTGAGCATGCCCCAAAACGTTCCCGGTCCTTTGTTTTATATCTAACTCTCGAAACGGTGATATGTACTTCATCTTCAACTGCATCCTGACTGGATGAAATGCTATACAAACGTGGAGGCAGGGGGCGCAAAAGTTCCAGAAAATCAGTTGTGTTGAATGGATGCGGGAATTCATGCAATAAATCAAGCACATCATGGCCATAAAGATATTCATCAAGTTTTGCATCATCATCCAGAATAGCTTTTACTCCTTTACTTTTCGTTTGGTCTGCATATTTTCGAATCACATCACGGGTTAACAGCGTTATTTCAAAATGATGCAATAATGCCTCTCTGAATGCTTGTTCTCCTGTGCGTGTTTTTATGATTTCATTACCGGAAACATTTAAGACGGAAATAATATCTTCAACCAGCTTTGGCGGGTTCTGTGCGATGATACCCAGCGAATCTCCAGGTTCGTATTTGATGCCGGAGCCTTCCAATGAAAATTCAAGATGGTAAACTTCTTTATCCGAATCACGGCCAGTAATCCGTGTTTTATCCAAAACAGTGGAGCGGAACGGATTCTTTTTCGAATAGCTGGTTTCTTGATTAACATCCAATCTTTCAGTTGCTTCCTGTGTCGCCGTTGACGGCTGTAACTCTTTCAGAGCCTGTAAGACATTTTCTATCCATTGGTCGGCATCTTCTTCGAAATCTACATCGCATTTGACTACCGGATGAAGTTCATGTGCTCCTGCTTTTTTGAGCGCTTTATCAATATCTACACCTGTCTGGCAATACTGTTTGTAACTTGTATCGCCCAAAGCAAGTACAGCATAATTTACTCCGTCAAGTTTTGGTGCCCGTTTGCCGGTGATATATTCATAGAAATCTTCAGCCATGTCAGGTGGTTCTCCTTCGCCATGAGTGCTCACAATTATGAAAAGATTCTTTTCATCTTTCAATTTTTTTGTGTTGTAATCATCCATGGGAAAGGACTTGCTATCAATATTCTGTTGCAGCGCTATATCATTCAATTTTTTGGACAATTCTTCGCTGTTACCAGTGTGTGTCCCATACAAAATGGTCATCTTTAACTTTTCTGGTGCCCCGTTAGTTGTTACCAACCTCTCGGCAGCACGAGCTGTCTTTGATCCGGAAATAAAATCGCCGGTCAACCCCTGGAAATACCCACTTAACCAGATGGTTTGATCCCGGTTCAGGTTTTCTGTTAATTGTTCCAGCGCTTTTAGCTGAATATCATTTAATGGAGATAGTTTATTACTCATTTTTCTGGTTATTTACTCAATTAAGTGCTGATTCTAAGAATTCTCTGATTTCGTTTCGGATTCGAATTGAAGCATTGTAGTCCGTTGCATTCGAGGTGACTGCGATACGAATATTTCCGTTTTGATAAATGGCAGGGGAAACAAACTGGCATAAATCACTGTTGTCGTGAATATTAACTAAGGCACCTGCTTCAAGCCCGTCTTTGGCAATTTGCTTGTTCAGTTCATTATCATTCGTGCAGGAATAAAACATCAGGTAACCTTTCAAGTCCGATTTCTCGTAAGGCTTAATCCTGTATGGGATGCCACTTTGCTTAATCTCATCGCAAACTTCCAGGGCAACAATTTCAATATCAGCATCAAAACGTTGCAGGATTTTTATTTTTTTCCAAGCCGATGGTCCACCTCCGATGATGAGGATTTTTTCGTCGGCAATATTGATTGCTATGGGTAAGTAATTCTTTTTCATGTTATTAAATCTGGTAATCAATATCTGAATCATTTGTGCGCCCAAATTTGATTCTGTTCCAGGCGCGCTCATGGAAGTAGTAAAACATCGTTTTGGTAAACAACTCAACACCACCTATGGCAAAAGCAGCACCAAGTTTACCTGTAATCAACCATGCAATGGCCATAGTGTCAACGGTGCCGACCAGTCTCCAAGAAATTGCTTTAGCAATACTACGAGAAGCTTTTTCTCTCATAATTCTTTGATTTATCTAAAACAAAAAAAAGCCCTTCCACATTTGCAGAAGGGCCTGTTTGTTATAATTTCAATTTATAATATCATATTCATTCTCCCTTCTGCACAAAAAGATCACAACACATACACATCATCTTGTATGTCATTTCCATCTTTTTAAATACAGAAGTTTGAAAGTTCATCTATCTTATTTTCTTTGTTTTTCAGGGGAGCAAAAATAGACTTAAGTTTGAAAAAACAAAATTATTTTCATCACTTTTTTTATTAAATCTAAATAAAAATATATAACATATTGATTTAAAGTGTATATGATTTTGAAAAATAATTGCTGGTTTTTACAAGAGATTATTATAAACTATTCTAAATAAAAAAACCGAGGTAAGCTATAAATTCCAATTATGAGTATGCTCCGTAAAATCAAAACACATTTCATTGCGAGGCACAAGGCAATCTCTTTCTTTTGACATTCTTTATTTTGAGATTGCTTCACTATGTTCGCAATGACGAAAAATTACTTTTCGGAGGGGACTCAATCATCATTTATGTAATTTTGATGGGTTGTTAAATCTGTGAGCCAAGTATTTATATAATTTTCAATGAAACGAATAGTAATCCTTACGGGTGCAGGCATGAGTGCAGAAAGTGGCATTGCTACGTTCCGTGACCATGGTGGCTTGTGGCGGACACATAGAATGGCTGATCTCGCTACACCAGAGGCATGGAAAAGAAACCCGGAACTGGTTTTGGAATTTTATAACCAGAGAAGGAAACAGCTTTTTGAAGTCAGTCCTAATAAAGGACATCTTGCACTTACAAAACTCGAAAAGAAGTATGATGTAAAAATTGTCACTCAAAATGTAGATGACCTGCACGAACGGGCTGGCTCAAGTAATGTGTTGCATTTACATGGAGAATTAAGAAAAGCATCCAGTACAGTTGATCCTGATTTGGTTTATGATATTGGTGAAAAGCCTATTAAAATGGGTGATCTGTGTGAAAAAGGTTCTCAACTCCGGCCTTATATCGTTTGGTTCGGGGAACCGGTTCCGATGATCCATGAGGCTTCCCAACTGGCTTCCCGAGCTGATATTTTTATCGTCATTGGAACTTCGATGGTCGTTTACCCAGCCGCTAATCTTATTCACAAAGTTAAAGATGTAATTCCGAAATATTATGTTGATCCACAAGCTTTTGATGTACATGGTGTCAGGAATTTGACGGTAATAAAACAAAAAGCCGGGATTGGTGTCCCCACGTTAGTTGACGAACTTCTTAAAAAAGCTTGAATCCTTTCTGTCGGAAGGATTTCCAAAAAAGTAATTAACTACATTTGTGCCTCCAAAAAATGATTTATGAAAAAAATTATTCCTTTGACTGTTGTGCTTTTTGCAGTTATTCTGAGCTTTTCTTCCTGCAAAAAGAACTCAAATTTTCAGTCCACTGTTGATCATGAACGTATTGCCGCTTATGTAAAGGCTAATAATCTTCAGGGACAATATACAGCTTCTGGTATTTTTTATGTAATTGATACAGCCGGAACTATACCGCACCCAACGATTTCTTCCACGGTCACGGTTGATTATAAAGGAACATTGCTGGATGGGACTGTCTTCGATCAGCATAATGACATTAGCTTTCCTTTGTCGCAAGTAATAAAGGGCTGGCAAGAGGGAATTCCTTTGATTGGCCCTGGTGGAAAGATTTTGTTGATCATTCCTTCCGGATTGGGATACGGTTCTAAACAAAAGGGTAGTATTCCGGCAAATTCAGTTTTGGTGTTTGACGTCACCTTGCATTCTTTCACAAATTAAGATCTATTTTTGTCAGGAACGCCGGTAAGCTTATAAATGAATAATTTGCATCTTTGCGATAATGAAAATCTTTCGGTTTAAAATAATGGGTATGGCCGCTATCTTGCTTGTTTTGGCAGGCGTAATCGGCTGTGCCAGAATTGTTTCACCCACCGGCGGTCCGAAAGATGTTACACCACCCAAAGTTTTAAAATGTGTTCCTAAGAACTTTTCTCCTAATTTTAAAGGAAACCAGTTCTCTGTTACGTTTGATGAGTATTTTCAGATCAGTAATTTTAATCAGGAGGTATTGATTTCTCCTCCCATGGAAAATATTCCCACTTACAAGATTAAAAAGAAAACGCTGATTGTTAAGTTCAAAAATGATTTAAAACCCAAGACCACTTATACGATTAACTTCGGGCAATCCATAAAAGATTTGACAGAGGGAAACATCTTGAATAATTTTTCTTACGTTTTCTCAACAGGAAAATATGTGGATTCGCTTAGCTTGAGAGGGCAAGTGTTAAGTGCTTTTGATCATAAACCGGAAAAAGACATCACAGTCATGTTGTATAAAAACAACAATGATTCACTTCCTCTGGATTCCTTGCCGCTTCATGTAAAACCCTTTTACGTGAGTAAAACGAATAAAAATGGAAAATTCAGATTTTCCGGTTTGGCAGATACAGCTTACTTATTATTTGCACTGAAGGACATGGATTATAGTCTTACGTATAATCTAATAACTGAAAATGTTGCGTTTTCTGATTCACTTGTGCATCCCCAGTATCGTGCGGCTCCTGTTTTTGATTCGGCAATCTTTAAAAAACTGATTCATCCGAAAATGAGGAGCGATACGGTCGCATTAATTGCAGATTCTCTGCACAAAGTGGCCGATTCTCTCGCAGATCAGTCACTTAATGATCATCCGCTTTATCTTTTCCAGGCAAAAGACACTATTCCAAAGTTGTTAGAAGCTAAGCTAATCAAGAAAAATGTTTTAAGATTTGTTTTTAATTTTCCAGCCGATACGGTCGAAATACATTCTGAGAAATATGCTCCCAAGCAACAATGGTTTAAGGCGGAATGGAATGCTGAGAAAGATACCTTACTTTGGTTTTTAAAAGAACCCCACCCTGACAGTCTGAAGCTTTTAGTGATGGACGGTAAGGATACACTGGGACTTAGAGATTTGGGGATTAAGAAGTTGGAGAAGAAATCATTCTTCAGAAAGAAAAAGCATGAACCGATAAAAATTGAATATCTGGGTTGGAAAAGCAATTTGACAAACACCATTAAACCAGGTCAAAAGCTTGAGATTACGTTCGACCAACCTGTGGGTCGGCTCCGTTTTGACTCGGTATTGCTTGTTAATGAAAAAGACAGTATTTATAATCCTTCCCACTATTTTGCCGATAGTATTCATCGCACGCTGGTCATTCCATTTAAGGTAGAACCTGACAAACACTATAAACTGAGTGTACCGGATTCGGCTGTGTACGACTGGAACACATACTTCAATAGTTCGTTCGCAATTAGTTTACAGTCGAAAAAAACCAAAGAATACGGTATTTTACGATTTAAGCTGAATCCCAAAATGAAACAACATTATATTTTCCAGATCTTGAATGGGAAGAATAATGTAATATCAAGCCGCTATTTCTCAAGCGAGAAAGAGATTGAAATAAAAGATGTTGATCCGGGCACTTATGGATTCCGTATCATATTTGATACAAATAACAATAAGAAATGGGATACAGGTAATTATCTGATTAATCTGGAACCAGAAAAAGTAATTTATTATCCCAAACAGATCAAAGTAAGGGCTAACTGGGAAATCGATGAAAGTTGGAGCTTTTAATCCCTGCTAATCATTCTTATTGCAACGATCTATGCATTCCAGAATTTCCGTAATCGTGATATTTTTCAGCGAATAGAAAATATTTTTCCCATCGCGCTTTGACGTAAGCAGGTTTTTGCTCTTCAATATATTTAAATGATGAGAAGCAGTAGCTTGCTCTATATCTAAACTTTTGTAAATATCTGTAACACTCATGGGACTAGAATTTTGCGCAAGTAAATCAATGATAGCTATACGCATGGGGTGTGACATTGCCCTGAGCTTTCCTGCTGCCTGGTCAAGTTTATCGGTGTCTAATTCAAATCGAATCATA
>CAZGZO010000044.1:3554-14918 GCA_964529695.1 uncultured Lentimicrobiaceae bacterium | reverse complement strand
ACCAGACTTTCGTTGTTGGTACGAACATCATCACCCATCTTATCACTGATATTGGGGAGTCCTTTCTGTTTCATATCCAGCAACATGCGAACTGTTCCCAAAACACCACCGGAAAAAACCACCCCTTTCGCTCTGATTTGCTTTTTCCTGCCTGAAAATATAGATGTTGACTTTTTGTAAGTTATCACGTAACCCTCAGAACCATCTGCAGCACCTTCAGGACGCACATCCACAACTTTTCTTTCAGCCAGTACCTGGGCGCCTTTTTTCATGGCCAGATACAGGTAGTTTTTGTCAAGTGTATTTTTTGCATTATAACGGCAACCCGTCATGCAAGCACCACTGTGCCTACAGCCTTCCCGTTCAGGACCCTCTCCGTTAAAAAATGGATCGGGAACCTTGACTTCCGGTTCCCCGAAAAAGACTGCTACGTCGGTTGCCTTGAAATCTTTTTCATGTCCGATTTCACGGGCAACCTGTTGCAAAGCCAAATCAGAATCGAATAATTTGGGATTGCGCGCAGCACCCAGCATCCGTTCTGCTTCCTGGTAAAATGGTTCCAGTTCTTCTTCCCAATCAGCAACACCAGCCCAGCTTCCCGAATGAAAGAAGACTTTTTTAGGTCTTGGCAAAGTATTGGCGTAAACCAGCGAACCGCCTCCTACTCCTACTCCACTCAAAATGCCAACATGTCGCATGAAAGTCATTTTGAAAAATCCCTTCAACTGCAATGAAGGAAGCCACAGCCATTTACGCAGATTCCAATTTGTTTTGGGAAAATCCTCAGGTTTCCACCATTTACCTTTTTCAATCACCAGGACTTTGTACCCTTTTTCACTTAATCGCAATGCCGAAACCGAGCCGCCAAAGCCCGATCCGATAATCACAAAGTCGTAAAACTCATCCGGTTTCTGAGACATGATTTAATTTTTCAGGATTTGTGAGTAAAGCTATGAAATTTTTAGAATGCTTAACCACGATGGACACAAAGGGCCTCACGAAGTCGCACGAAGAAAGAAGTTTTTAAAAATACTTTATGTCCCTTTGTGATATCCTTTGTGTGACTTTGTGGTAAAAAAATCTCATAAAATCATACCTTTGACTTTTAATTTTCGGATCTCTAGAAAGAGAGAGGTAACAATGAAGGATTTCAAATCACTAAGTCAGGATATAAAACAGAAACTGGGAATGAGTCTTTCGCCTGTGGGCGTGCTTCTAACCGACAAGTTGCCTGAAGATGCCATTCATCTTAAAAAGAAAGGTTCCGGCTGTATCGGCACCATGATTTACAGCAGTGCCAAAGGAAAGGCAATAGCTTTTGATGAAGAGACTACAGGATTGCCCTGCTCCGCATTTTATCTCGGTTATTCCGACTGGATTTTTGATGGAATTGAAAAATTTCTTTCCAACGAATGTGCCTGGGGCCGTGAGCCGGAGCGCTTTATCAAAACTCCTGAGATGGCTAAGGAATTTGTAAAATCATACCATCGTAAGCCACACAGAAAAGGCGCCATTGTTTTTAAACCCCTGGAATTTTTTTCTGATAATGAAAAACCTGAGCTGGTTATCTTTTTCGTCAATGCAGACCAGGTTTCTGCACTACAATATCTCATTGGTTTTGAGGCCCCACGCGAAGAAAGAATTGTTTCCCGTTTTGCCTCGGCCTGCATGTCGGTTTTTACGGTTCCAATGGAATATGCTGAAAAAGGTGAAAAGAAAGCCGTTTGGGGATTTCATGATATTTCTCAAAGACGCAAAATTCCAAAGGAAATTACTTCCATGACTCTGACCTATCCCCTTTTCGAAGAAATCTGTCAGAATCTAGGCGAAAGCTTTTTAATCACAGAACATTGGGAGCAACTGAAACAGAGAAATTGATGACAATTTCAAGGAATCTCCATGATCATTTTTCACAGGAAATACTAACTTTGGACCCGTGAAACCTGTAACCTACATACTTGTCTTCATTTTCTCTTTCATTTCTTTGGGGATGTCAGTGACCTTTTTTTCGACATTGTCTCACATCCGCAAGGATATGAAAAAGCAGGTTCATGAGGACAATCATTCTCAGTGCCTGACTCTTTCACACAAAGCTTTTTCTGATCTGAAATGGGAGGAAAAAAACAAGGAGTTTCGTTTGAATGGTAAAATGTATGATGTTTCAAAAGTTGTGAAAAAGGGCAATGAAGTATTGATTTACTGTCTTTTTGACAAAGATGAAACCAGCCTTCGTAATAAGCTTGCTAACTTGTTCAATAATCATCCGGGAAATAAAAGTCCTTTTCGGCTTTGGATTCAGATACTTGCACAAAATTACCTTTCACCGGCTGAATTTACACTACCCTTATTCCATCAGGATTATATCCTGATTCAAAGTCCTTATATTTTCAGGATTCACACCTTTGAAAACGAGCTGGCGGATCCGCCGCCCCGTGGTTGATAATCACTTATTTTTCTTTTTATCTGCCTGTCATTTGTCTGGTTACAAATGCATTAGTATTATATTTAAATTATCAACCATGAAAAAAATATTTATAGTTATACTTATATTTCTATTTGCAAACACAGCACTTTTTGCGCAAAACGTTAAAAATGATTCGACCTTATTAAAAACGCTTAAAGAAGTTGTTATCAGGGCCAACAAGCTACCGGTGAGTGTAAAACATTATCCCGGTTCAATCAGTTTGGTTAATAAGTCAACCATTTCCACCATGCCCAAAGGTATTGCCATCAACGAAGCACTTCGCCTGGTTCCCGGTGTAAGAATCGACAATCAGCATGATGGGGAACGTGTCCATGTTTCCATCCGTGGACAGGGAATTCTGGTAGAAAACGGGCTTCGTGGAATCGGTGTCGTTCTGGATGGAATTCCTCTGAACGACCCGTCAGGTTTTGTTCCAGACTTGTATAGTGTCGACTGGTCAACCATCCAGGACATTGAAGTCCTCCGTGGACCTTTTGCGAACATGTACGGGGAAAGCGGCGCTGCCGGCGTGGTTTACATTACCACCCAAGATGGCGGGAACAAGCCTTTTAGCGGATACGTAAGTCAAACAGTCGGGTCCAATGGTTTTGGGAAAACGACATTGCAAGTCAGAGGAAAATTGCAAAAGATGGATTACCGCGTCAGTTTTTCCAACCTCTGTGGACTGGGAAACCGCTACCATCAGGCTTTCTGGGGAACCAATCTTTACGAAAAGGTAAATTTTTACCCGACAAAAAATATCAAGATTACCCAGATCGTATCGCACACCGATTATTTTCAGCAGAATCCCGAAGGATTGAGCCTGCAACAGGTCGCTGAAAATCCACTGCAAGCCAACCCGGATGCTATTCCATTTAATGAATATCAGAAAACAAATCGCACCACGCTGGGACTTATAGGCAGGTTTACCATCAACAAACATCAGGATTTCCGCATCACGGGTTTTATGAGACCCTGGAAATTCAAGGGAACCAGCAACACAGCGGTAAAATGGGACAACTACACAAACCCAGGTGTGAACGCACAGTATAATTTCCATTTTGCAACGGGAAAAGTGAAACATTTCTTTGGAGTTGGTGCTGATTTCAAATGGCAGAATATCACCACTTTGAAACTTCAAAGCGCCCCAAATCCCAATCGTCCGGTTGGAATAAACCAGTTAGTGCTGACAACAGACACCCTGCTGGCCAATGAAATTGTTGAGCAAAGAAGCGCAAACGTCTATGCGATTTACCAATTGACGGCAGGAAACTTTACACTGACGGGAAGTCTGAATTACGACAAAATTCACAACCAGCTTACCGATCTAATGAATGCTCAGGATACTGCCACCAACATGAAAAATTTTGACCAGACTACAGGAAGATTGGGAATCAGTTATAAAATTACCAAGGGAATCACCGCTTTCACCGACTGGAGTCAGGGTTTTATTCCTCCTTCAACGGAAGAACTGGCATCCAATCCTGTGGCTTATTATGGTTTCAACACCCATCTGGTTCCCAGCACATCCAATTCTTTTGAACTGGGATTCAGGGGATTCGTGGGCAGTAATTTCTACTTTGAAATCACGGGTTTTGTGATGAAAACAAAAAATGATTTTTTCAGGTTTAAACAAAGCGGACGAGGCAATCAGGAAGTTTTTTACGGCAATGCAGGAAACAGTAACCGGAAAGGAATCGAGACCTATCTTTTGTACCGAATTACCAAAAATCTGAAATTCCAGGCAGCTTACACTTATTCAGATTTCAAATATACTTCCGCCACCATCGATCCGGTTTACACCGACCAAAATTACGTACTCACCACGCCACCGGCACCGGGGCAATATCTGCCTAACAGTCCTAAGCACCAGTTGTATGCCGAACTGGATTACAACATCACCAAGCGTTTTAGGATAATGATTGCCAATGAATTCCAGTCGGAATGGGCCATCTACACCGATGCTAATGTTTACGCCGGCAAGATGGATCCGACCATTTACCAAAACTGGCAAAAAGGATTTACCTTATTCCACGCCGGAGTTTATTATGATTGCAAAATCAAAGGCGTTAACACTGAATGGAGCTTCTATGCACGGAACATCTTCAACCGGGAATACATGGCTTTCACCGAGCCCGATCCGGATGGAAATTCTTATCAGCCGGGTCCCGGAAGAGAAATCTTCGGGAGTCTGAAGATTAAATTCTAACGAAGGATTACATAAACGTCTTAAATGAAACAGAGTTGCTTTAAAAATTTTAAGCAGCTCTGTTTTTTTGTGAAAAAAAAGTAACGACTTAGAATTTTAGAAGACGCTGCTCGGGGACCGGAGCGGCGGCCGGGATGGCAGCGGCAGCGCCCGGTGGCGGAGGCCGATGTGGAGTTAGGCGGCAAGGGCGACCAGCGGAAGCCCCTTGCAAGCCTTTACGGAACACGGCCTGCGGCACCGGGACTACAGCGAACAGCCCGTTAAGCCGCCCAAAGGAAAGGTTGAATGATTGATTATTGATGAAGTTATTTAACAATAATTTAGATCATTATTATTTGTAATTAGTCTAAATTAAGCTTAAATTTGCATAGAGAAATCAAAAAAAGTTGAACTAAAAAATTTAAAAAAATGTCATTTAAACTACCCGGGCTCGATTACGATTACAATGCGTTAGAGCCCTATATCGATGCCCGCACGATGGAGATTCACTACACGAAACACCATCAAGGGTACACCAATAAACTAAACGCAGCTATTGAAGGTACTGACCTGGAAAACAAATCTATAGAAGAGATTTTAGCTCAAGCTTCCAAGGCAGGAGCCGCTGTAAGAAACAATGGAGGCGGGTTTTACAACCACGCCCTTTTCTGGAAATGGCTTTCACCGAACGGAGGAGGACAACCATCCGGTGCTTTGGCTGATGCTATAAACAGCACCTTTGGTTCATTCGAACAGTTTAAAGATGAATTTTCCAAAGCTGCTGCCACCCGTTTTGGTTCGGGTTGGGCATGGTTAATCAAAACAGATTCAGGGTTGGTAATTTCTTCTACACCCAATCAGGACAACCCACTGATGGACGTCGCTGAGGTTAAAGGAACTCCTATTCTCGGACTGGATGTTTGGGAACATGCTTATTATCTGAAATATCAGAACAGAAGGCCTGAATATATCGAAGCTTTCTTCAATGTCATTAATTGGGATGAAGTAGCGTCGAAATTTTAAAATCATTTTTGAGTTAAACAAAAAAACCCATGGCCGGAACCATGGGTTTTTTTATAAAATTAAATTCTTAAGTAAACAAAGGAGATACCAGCAACATCAGTGAAAGCACAACCAGAATGGTTACCGTGGTCCAACCCACAATATTGATAATGGGTTTGTTGACATGGCGTCCCATTATTTTTTTGTTGTTTACCAAAAGCATCATGCAAATCAAAACGACAGGAAGCAGGATTCCATTCAAAACCTGTGTCCAGATACTGATGGTGATTAAGGGTGCATTAGGTATCAGAATGATACCAGCAGCAAGAATCAGAATTCCTGTATAAAGGAAATAGAATTCAGGAGCTTCATCCCATTTTTTATCGATACCTGCTTCAAATCCAAAAGCTTCGCAAACATAAAAAGCAGTTGCCAGTGGAAGAATCGTAGCAGAAAAAATGGAAGCCACAAACAACCCCAAAGCAAACAGAGAAGATGCCAATTGACCGGCCAGCGGTTTCAAAGCTAGTGCGGCATCTTTGGCTTCATTGATGGTTATCCCGTTAACATGAAGTGTTGACGCACAGGCCACAATGATAAAGAAAGCAACCACCACCGTTGCCAAACATCCTACGACAATATCCACCAAAGTATATTTGTAATCTTTCATATGCAGCCCCTTTTCAATCACAGAGGATTGCATATAAAACTGCATCCATGGGGCGATGGTAGTCCCGATAATTCCAATAACAATAGCAATATATGGAGCACTAAATTCCATCTTTGGATGCACCATAGCATGACCTATTTCACCCCAGTGCGGGTGTCCCATCAAAGCTGAAACGATATACATCAACAGTCCAACACTGAAAATCAGGAAAATACGTTCCGCTATTTTATAATTCCCCTTTACCACAAGGAGCCAAACCAAAACCATTGAAATGGGTACCGATATGTACTTACTGACGCCAAATATATTCATACTGCCTGCCACCCCGGCAAATTCAGTCGTAGTGTTTCCCAGGTCAGCGATGATTAATCCAATAAAAATGAAAAATGTGATTTTTACACCGGCATTTTCACGAATTAAATCAGCCAAGCCCTTTCCGGTAACAATTCCCATGCGGGCGTTCATTTCCTGAACTATCAAAAGGACAATAAAAGCCGGTCCCATGGTCCAAAGCAAATTATAGCCGTAAAGTGCTCCGGCCACAGAATAGGTAGTAATACCACCAGCATCGTTATCAACACTTCCGGTAATAATTCCGGGGCCCAGTAAAGCGAAAAAGATTACAATATTACGTAGCAGTGTTTTCTTTTGCGAAGTCATTTTTAACGTCATACACTTCCCTCCAGTTATATTGTTCTACGTTTGCCCATTAAGTCATCCACAATGTCGTCAACAACAACCATTCCTTCAAGCACCTCATTACTATTTATCACGGGCACGGCTAACATGTTGTATTTGGAAACAATTTCGGCCAGAGAATCTAATTCATCTTCATCTTCTACTGAAACAGGGTTTGTATGCATGATTTCTTTCAACTTCACGTCGGGTTGGGAAATCAATAAATCTCTTAGAGTAACAGTGGCTATCAGCCTGCCATTATTAGTCACCACAAATAGATTGTAGAGACTAGGTTCTTCTGGTTTTATTTCGCGAATAGATTCCAATGCCTGAGCCACAGTTTCATTTTCATGGAATGACATGTAATCAGTATTCATAATACTTCCTACGAGACGGTCTGAATATCCCAGTAATTCTCTAACTTCCTGGGAAGCTTCATCATTCATCTCGTTAAGGAGTTGTTCTGATTTTTCATCTTCCAGTAAATCCAGCAAGTCCGCTGCTTCATCCGCCGGCATCAACTCCAGCAATTCGGCAGCCTTGTCAAGCGACATATTTTCGATAATATCAACCTGGTGCTTTGGTTCAATTTCTTCCAAAACGTCTGCGGCACGCTCTTCATCCAAACTGTTGAAAATTTCAGAACTTTTCCTGTGACCCAATTCTTCAATAATATCAGCCAAATCAGATGGGTGCAACGTTTCCAGCTTCGTCATCGGTTTACCCAGTTTGATGTTGAAGTTGGAAGTATCCAGGGTGTCAATCTCATCCCACAGAATAAATTTTGAAGGAAGATTTAATTTTATTAACGAAGCAGCCTTCTTAATAGTTTTAGAAATACCAAGTCTCCGCAACAATCCTTCAGTTCCAACATCAACAGCCACTGCAAAAGTTCCGCTGGGCAGTGCCACAAGACGTATATCATTCACACGCTCCAGTTTACGGCCGTTCAAATCGACAATCTGTTTGTCGAGAATTTGAGCTTTTAACGGGAAAAGTTTATCAACTTCATCCTCATCCAGAAACTGCTTTTTGGTACACTTTATCTCCACTTTGCCTTTGGTCTTATCAATTTCAAAGTGTTCAAAGTTATAATACACCGGATGGTTACGGGTACCGGTTTTAACAGCTATTACTGTCGGCCGGTCAGATTCTTCTCCGGGCATGGGACTTGAAGCTACCATCAAATCCAGCAGTTTGCCCATTTCCTCTCCTTTACGGTCAATAATTTTATGACCCAGGATTTGGCTTAAATAAAATGTAACTATGGTTGTCATAGTTGACTCCTCCATTTTTAGATCTCAGGAGGCGCCAACTAAATTAGGCGGGCTCTAGCTCCTGAAATCGTTACTTATTCGATATAAATCAGGTCCTTCGTCCATAATGATAAAGACTTCTTTTTTGATTACGAGTGCAAAATTAATTTTTTAATTGGTTTTAACCTCCTAAAACCCGCATAAAATTTGAAAATCACATTATTTTTTGGTGATTTTTCTTAGGATAAAGACAGGATTTATTTATTTCAAACTTTAAAAGAAGCTTGAGAAACAGATACTCACGTTAAGAAACTTTCCGCTGAAATAATCTGTTGTAGGAAATAAATTATAAATTTT
The DNA here is from genome assembly GCA_964529695.1 of uncultured Lentimicrobiaceae bacterium. GTDB lineage: Bacteria > Bacteroidota > Bacteroidia > Bacteroidales > F082 > Sulfidibacterium. Next base: position 6,303 of record CAZGZO010000044.1, on the reverse strand, counting down.
TCAACATTGGGCTAAAAGGAATCAAAGACTTTCCAGAAAACGGAAAACAGATCGTTACAGAGGTACCGGGAATTGTCAGTAGCTAGCTCAAAACCCAGGCAATGGCTGCTTGCATTGTGCTGAAAGGTTTGGACTTGTAACCATTATCTTTTGATTCTACAAGTACGGTAATGACAACATTTTGAGGATTATCTGCAAGAATCGCGATTTTCAAACCTCCAAAGACATCCAGATGTTTTGTATAATAATCAACAATTCCATCATGGTGATTTGGCGGAATATTCATGATGGCATTTCGGTAATCAAGGACAAAACCTTTTGTTTCCGGTGGTATCAGATGATTACTGATAATATAATCCCAGGAGGAATTAATGTTCTCAAGAGTTATATTCCCATTATAATTTTTAAAAAATACGCCCAGAGATTTACTAAACCGATATGTGAAGTTTTCATCCATAAAAACCAAGCTTATTAATACTGCTTTGTTAATTCAAAAAAGAATTGCGACGTAAATATTAAATAATTTTTAAAAGGTCTCAAGGTAATCCCTCCGATAAGGAGTTTAAAAACTTTTGTTAATAACTCCATAATTTTTAGTTATCACAAAAATAAAATTTCCTGTTGAAATGATAAATTTACTTTCAATGAGTTTTTCTGCAAATATTTGGAGAGCAAATAGCAGCAGGATTATACGAAGTGCTTAGGATCTAATGGTCAGAGGCAATACTCCCAAAACACTAATATTTTCTATTTTTACAAAAACAAAATCATGCTTCAGGTTTCTTATAAAAAACACGTTTTCAACTTCAAGAGACCGGCCGGAACTTCACGGGGAGTTTTAAATCACCGGACATCTTACCATTTGGTTGTTTGGGATGATGAACAGCCGGAAATTAAAGGGATTGGTGAATGCAGTACCATCAAAGGACTAAGTCCCGATCCCTGGGATAGTTATGAAAAGATTCTTTGTGAGATACCAGAACATCCAGAGTCCATTGAAACCTGGATTGAAGAAGGGCTGAAAGACTTTCCTTCTATACGTTTTGGCCTGGAAATGGCTTTGGCCGATTTGAAATCCGGCGGAAAAAGAATTTTATTTCCTTCTGATTTTACCGATGGAAAGGAAGGAATTCCCATCAACGGACTCATCTGGATGGGAACCAAAGAATTTATGCAAGAGCAAATCAGGGAAAAAATTGAAGCCGGTTTTCGCTGTATAAAATTGAAAATTGGAGCCATTGATTTTGAAACCGAACTCAATTTATTGCGTTTTATCCGGGAGCAATTCAGTGAAGAGGAATTAGAACTTCGCGTGGATGCGAATGGAGCTTTTTCTCCTGAAAATGCCCTGGAAAAGCTAAAAAGGCTTGCGGAGTTGGGCATTCATTCCATTGAACAGCCCATTCGTCAACGTCAGTGGGACGAAATGGCAAAACTCTGTGAAGACACCCCGATTCCTATCGCCCTGGATGAAGACCTCATCGGTTTGAAAAAAAGGGCTGAAATCCGGGCCATGCTGCATCAAATTCGTCCACAACATTTAGTTCTAAAGCCCAGTCTTTTAGGAGGATTTAACTTGTCTAATATTTTCATTGAAGAAGCAGAACTTTTCAATACGGGCTGGTGGGTTACCTCCGCGCTGGAAGGAAATATCGGACTTAATGCTATTGCGCAGTGGACAGCTTTACTGAAAAATCCCATGCCTCAAGGACTTGGCACAGGACAACTTTTTACCAACAACATTCCATCGCCCCTTTTTATTGCAAATGCAAAGTTGAATTTTGATCCTGCCGCAAAGTGGGACTTAAGTGAAATTTATGGCTAAAGAAAAAGAAATTCTCCGGCTGAACATGAATGCTTTTGATGAAGCATGGATGCTGAACTACGCCCATATGCATTTTCAGATGAATGCTTCACCGGTAAACTGGAAAAATGATTTGCTTCATTTTCTCATTGACTGGCTTTCTGAATCTGAAACAATAATTGCACAAACCTCAGGCTCCACAGGAACTCCAAAAAAGATTGAGCTGCAGAAAAAGTACATGGAAGTTAGTGCAAAAGCCACACTGGATTTTCTGGGAATTAAGCAGGGAGCCACAGCCCTGCTATGTCTTCCCATTTCTTACATCGCTGCGAAAATGATGCTCGTACGATCCTTTGTCAGAAAGCTGGATTTGTATTGTATTCCACCCTCATTAAGTCCTGTCAGTCAATGGACTCCCTATATAGACTTCGCCGCGCTCACTCCGGCGCAGCTGGGGAAAATGATGGAAACGGAAGCAGGTCTTGACTTTCTGAAAAACATCCATAAAATTATCCTTGGCGGGGGCCCGGTACCTTTTGCCCTGGAAGAAAAAGCACAAAATCTTGAAGCTTCCATCTGGCACACCTACGGCATGACTGAAACCATGAGTCATATCGCTTTGCGAAAAGTGAATGGTGCTGATAGAAGCGAATTCTTTTATCCCATGCCGGGAGTTCAACTAAAGAAGAACTCCGAAGATTGCCTTGTGATAACAGCACCTCACCTCGGAGTTTCTGACCTGGAAACCAACGACATTGTTGAAATTCAAAATGACGGTGGGTTTCGAGTGCTGGGAAGAAAAGATCATGTGGTAAACAGCGGCGGGGTAAAACTTTTCCCGGAACAAATTGAACACAAACTCAGCAGCATTATCACAGAACCCTTTTATTTGAGTTCACAGCCCGATGATAATCTTGGTGAAAGGCTAATCCTGTTCATTGAATC
>CAZGZO010000044.1:1882-3454 GCA_964529695.1 uncultured Lentimicrobiaceae bacterium | reverse complement strand
CCCATTTTTACATGCTCCGGATTCGGATTCGGATTGGGTGTATCGTCAGGATAAACGTCAATCAACTTCACCACCCAGTCAGCATCCGTGCCTGTTGTGGAAACAAAAAGATCGGCCAACAACGGTCCGGCGAGTGTTACATCCTTTTGTAATACAGGCGTTTCATACACCAGCACATCCGGACGTTCGGCAGCAAAACGCTGGTCACCATTCAACCAACCATGATAATACATCTGTCGTGAGTCAATTTGCTGGTCGGTGTATGGCACCGGTTTCCATGGATTGCTGACATATTCATTGTAGCCGGAATGTTTCTTGTCTGGATGCTTCCAAACTAACGATTGATTATCGGATAGATATATACTTTCTTTTTGATCTCCCTTTGGAGGCCATTGTTTGAAAGAGGCCCACTTCAGCGTTCCCGTATTGAAAACCGTGGCTTCAGCATGCGGAAAACTACCTTCTCCTTTCAGATAATATTTGAAAAATGGCAGTTGAAGATTTTGCCTGAAGTAATCTCCGGTATTAGAACCATAAGTTAACTGGCCCACGCGATAACCTTTGGTGTATGCCCACCAGCCGTGCGGCCAGGGACCTACCACCAGATAATCTTTGCCGCTGGGATTGTTTTTCTTAATCGTTTCAAAAGTATGAATGGCACCATAAAAATCTTCACTGTCGAACCAGCCACCAACGACCATCACTGCCGGTTTCACTTTATGAAAATGAGGCAAGGTATTGCGCTTCTGCCAGAATTCATCATAATTGGGATGCTTTTTGAAAGTTTCCCAAAAGGCAATTTTACCATGAAAATATTTCTTGTCCATTTTCGACAAAGGTTCCAACCCCAGGAAGAAATCATAAGCATCCGGTGAAGCATAGGACATTCTTTTGGGCCATACTTTGGTGAGGCTGTCACGTTTTACACCAAATGTCTGATAAAAATTGAAGAACATGGGCAATACAAATGCACCATGCCGGTGAAAATCGTCATCGATAAACCAGTTTGAAATAGGCGCCTGTGGCGAAACTGCTTTCAAGGCAGGATTGGCGTTGATACAAGCCATTGCTGCATAAAATCCGGGATAAGAAATCCCAAACATCCCGATTTTTCCATTGTTATCCTTTACGTGTTTGAGGAGCCATGCCTCAGTATCGTAAGCATCGGTACTTTCATCCACCTGTTTGTTACTCGTTTTGTTTTCGATATACGGTCGCATGTTGACAAACTTACCACCGGACATAAACCGGCCCCGAACATCCTGATAAACAAAAATGAATTTTTCTTTAGCAAGCACCGACGGTAAACGGCGATATTTCCCGGGTCCGTAAGGGCCGCAGGAATAAGGCGTTCGCCAGATAAGAATCGGATATTTTACCGTAGTATCTTTCGGACTGTAAACAATGGTATAAAGCTTTACACCATCGCGCATAGGAATTTGATACTCCGCTTTATTATAATATTTTCCTACCGGGAAACGCTGCTGCTGAGCAAAAGCGGGTGTTACAAAAAAGAACACAAGGAAACCGGCCAACAGGCTGGAAAAACGTTTAACATTCGGTTTCATCGCT
>CAZGZO010000044.1:0-1782 GCA_964529695.1 uncultured Lentimicrobiaceae bacterium | reverse complement strand
ACATAACCCAAATGGGGCGTACAAATAACATTTGACATCCGGAGTAAAGGATGATTAACATCCATAACCGGTTCGTTTTCATAAACATCCAAAGCTGCAAAACCGGGCCTGCCCGATTTTAAAGCATTCACAAGGGCGTCTGGTTCTATGAGTTCGGCACGACTCGTATTTACAAGCAACGCGTCTGGCTTCATCAATGCTAAATCATTTGCTTTTACAATGAATTTGGTGGCATCTTTCAATCTCAGATGCAAAGTGAGGATATCAACCGTTGAAAAAAATTCTTCTTTTGTACTTGCCGCATAAAATCCGTCTTTTACTGCATTATCTCTTGAGTCCAGGCTTCCCCAAACCAGGATTTCCATCCCGAAAGCTTTGGCAAAGGAAGCAATGCGTTTGCCAATTCTGCCATATCCCCAAATACCAATGGTTTTCCCGTTTAATGACTTTCCGATGTTAGTTTGCCAATGCCCCTTCTTCATTTCCTCTATCGCCTGTGGTAATTGTCGCCAGGCACTCATTATCAAACCCCAGGCAAGTTCAGAAGTTGCAATCGGTGAACCCACACCTTCCGAAATAGCAACCTTGTGCTTTGTACACGCTTCAATATCAATATGTTTAGAAGCTTTCCCGATTTGACTTATCAACTTAAGACGAGGCAGTTTCGATAAAAGTGATTCAGTAATTTTTGTTCTTTCACGAATTAAAACAATGGCTTCAGCCTCTTTAAATCTTTCGGCAAGCTGATCCTCAGATTTCACTGTATCATTATAAATGGTCACTTCGTGACCTTCTAATAATTTATAGCAATCAAGAGTCTTAACTGCATTTTGATAATCATCCGGAATTACTATTTTCATTGTTTTGATTATTAATTGCTAAATCTACAATAATTTACCTCCTTCGCCCATCCATGAATATTCGTCAAATACCTTATTGACAGCATCTTCATAAGCATCAAAAGAAGTACATTTTTTGATTTTACCAAAAATCTTTCCCGGTTGGTCAAATGACAAGGACAAATAAGACCACAATTCTTTCAAAACATTGATAGATTGCAGCCTGTCATTCATCTTTTGACGATAACCGGCGTAAAGATCATCCACGAACTTTTTTAAAACGATTTTTTTGTCTTCAGATTGTGGTAATTCTTTGATGCCGGATGGCAAGAATGGATCGGTTAATAATCCGCGGCCAATCATCCACTTTTCTATTGCGGGAAACCGGTTGTTCATCTCCTGAAAATCTTTCACGGAAAAAATATCACCGTTATAAGCAATGGGAATTTTAGTTTCTGCAATAGCTTCCTCAAAAGCTGGAAGATTGACTTCACCTTTGTAAAGCTGTTTGCCGATGCGTGAATGGATAATTAATTCTGACAAGGGAAAATCATTAAAAACCGGCATTAAATTCATAACCTCGTCAGGTTCTTTATACCCAAGCCTGCACTTAATTGAAAATTTCACTGGAAGTTTGGGGATGGCTTCCTCCAGAATTTCCCGGACCATTTCAGGATAGGGCAACATGCCGGAGCCTCTTCGTTTATTAGCTACCCTCGGAAACGGGCAACCGAGATTCCAGTTGATTTCTTCAAATCCTTTCTCATTGCAAAGTTGACCAAAGAGGATAATTTCCTGCGCATCTTTACTGAGAATCTGAGGGACCACCGGAATGTGATTATGATGGGTTTTCTCCAACTCCACCCTTTTCGATTTCAGGCTTTTAGCATTTTCAATACTGGTAAAAAAGGCCGTAAACAGCTTATCTACTCCCGGAAAATGA
>CAZGZO010000043.1:0-15923 GCA_964529695.1 uncultured Lentimicrobiaceae bacterium | reverse complement strand
TCGCTTATGAATAACTGAATAAAGGCGATAATGTTCGGAATCCATTTCGTCAAAAAAATAAACCTTGTCGCCCTTTTCAAAAATTTTGGCTGAAACTTCAGCAACATTCAATTCTTTCAAACCCGCAAAAGCAATCTCTTCAGCTGTTACGGTCTGATTGATCTTAAGTGTCTGCGCTTGAGTTAAAATTGTGTCCATATTATTTAAGTTTTACTTCATAACCATCCCGAATGCAAATCGGACATAAAGTCTTAATAATTGATACATAACCACAACGACTACATTTGTAGTATTTGTGTGCTTTCACTTTTTTATCTCTTATCAAATCCTTGGACTTCATAGTAACGGATATAATCACAACAGTTATGCCATAAGTTTGATAAATCAATAAATCACAAACTATATTACTTATTTTCAATATATTACGATGTAAATATTTTTTTGATTTTCCGATTCAATTTGTTATTTAATAACGATATCCGATACTTAGTTTACATTAATGGAGAGTTTGTAATCCGAAAAACAACTTTTTTCGATATTCTATAGGAGGAAAATAATCCTGTTTAAGGGGCTAAACCTTGATTACATGAAAATTCCTTATTAATTATTTATTCCATCCTTTGGTACCGAAAACAAAGATTTTTTATCCGAAATCGAAAAAAGGAATTTTTTCCAAAACCCCACTAAAAAAATATTGTTTAAAGGATGAATCTAAATGAAATTATGATTGCCTGATAAAAATTACTCTATCCATCCCAATATATTCCGGTTTTTCGTTAAAAATAAATGCTTTATCTTTACGGAATAGGTCATGAAAAGCAAACAACGTATGGATTTTTTTTAACTTTGTCATACAGGCCCTGACTAAGTAATCTAATTAATTAAGGTAAATTTTTAAAAATCATAATATGGAACAAAATGAAATGAATGCCTTGGGCATGATCGAAACCCGGGGTTTTGCTGCCATGGTTGAAGCTTCAGATGCTATGGTTAAAGCTGCTAAAGTTGAATTGATTGGCTACGAAAAAACTGGTGGAGGATATGTCACAGCTATTGTTCGGGGCGATGTCGCTTCCGTACGTGCAGCGGTTGACGCAGGATTGCGGGCAGCGGAAAAAGTAGGGGAAATTATTTCTACTCACATTATTCCACGGCCTCATGCCAATGTTGACTCCGCGCTTCCTTTAGGCAAAAACACTATTAAATAGACAACAATATGGATGAATCAAAATCACGTGTTGACCTAAGAACATATATCTTTTTAGATTCTTTGCAACTACAGATGGCTTCATTTATAGCCACGGTTTCAAGGGGGTTTTTGCCTGTCAGCGGGCAAGCAAGCTGCGTTATTGAAATTGCTCCTGGTATTGAGATCAATGCTTTGACAGATATATCTATCAAATCCACCAATGTCCTACCGGGCATGCAAATAGTGGAACGAGCTTATGGAATGCTTGAAATACATTCTGACAGTCAAGGAGATACCCGCCAAGCAGGGCAAGCCGTTTTAGATGCCATTGGCCGGACAGAAGCCGATCGTATGAAACCAAGAATTCTTACCAGCCAGCTCATTAAAAATGTTGATGACCATCACGCTCAAATGGTGAACAGGACCCGACATGGCAACATGTTATTGCGCGGTGAAACACTTTATGTGATGGAACTGGAACCGGCTGGTTATGCTTATTATGCTGCCAATGAAGCTGAAAAAGCTGCTAATATTAAACTTATTGAAGTATTGGGCTTTGGTAAATTTGGCCGTGTTTATATCGGTGGACCTGAAGCAGAAGTACTTGAATGTAAAAGCATTGTTGAAAAACGTCTGGATGCAATTACAGGTCGTGAGAATTATTAATCATTTTATATAGGAGAAAAAATTATGTCTGACTTTAATGTAGATGCTTTGGGAATGATTGAAACCCGTGGCTTTGCTGCCATGGTAGAAGCTTCCGACGCAATGGTCAAAGCCGCAAAAGTTGAATTGATTGGTTATGAAAAAACCGGTGGTGGTTACGTAACTTCCATCGTCCGCGGGGATGTTGCTTCTGTAAGAGCTGCCGTAGATGCAGGAGTTAGAGCTGCGGAAAAAGTTGGTGAAATTGTTTCAACCCACATCATTCCGCGTCCTCATACAAATGTTGACAGCGCCCTGCCTTTAGGACGAAAAAATCAAAAATAAAACATGATTCTAGCCAGAGTAAAAGGAACCGTTGTTTCAAGTCAGAAAACCCCGGAAATGGGGGGCATTAAGCTGTTACTGCTTGAAAAAGTGGACCCCGAAACATTAGAAGGGAAGAACGATTTTGTTGTTGCCATGGATAGTGTCGGGGCCGGAACGGATGAAATTGTCTTGTACGTTTCTGGAAGCGGCGCTCGTATGGCAGAAGTCACAAAAGGTTTACCTACAGACGCAACGGTAACTGCTATTGTTGACGTCATTGAAAAGAAAGGAAACGTCATTTACCGAAAAAACAGTTAAACCTATGGATTTAGGCATAGTTGAAGGCACCGTTATAAGCGATCAAAACAGCTTTGACATTCCCGGAGGCAGATATTTATTAATTAATAAATGCAACCAATCCGGTAAGGTCAAAAACGACTTTGTGGTGGCCCTCGATTTGGTAAGTGCCGGCAAAGACGAAATGGTGATGATTGCCCAAAGCACTTCTGCCCGCGAAACTCCAACAACAAAAAACAAAGCCGTTGATGCTATTGTAGTTGGAATTATCGATAAAATTGACGAAGAAGATAAAGTGGTTTACACAAAATAATGGAAAAGGAAAATATTATTGTCCTCGGAGCATTAGAATTCAATAGCATTGTAATCGGGATTGAAGCGCTCGACCAGATGGTAAAAGTAGCGCCCATTCAGGTTATTGATGCAAGAACCATCAGTTCAGGGAAATACCTGGTTATTTTCAGCGGAGATGTTGCCTCGGTAGAATATGCATATAATGCCGGAATTGAAACAGGAAAGGATTTTATCGTCGACAATCTCTTCCTTCCACAGGTCCACCCGGATGTAATTCCGGCAATTGGAAACACCATCAATACGGGTGAATGGGACACCATTGGAATCATTGAAACTCTGTCAATTGTTTCAGGCATTGAATCTGCAGACAACGCAGCCAAAGAAGGTGGTGTAAAAATCGTAGAAATTCGCCTGGCTGATGGTTACGGTGGAAAATCTTATGTAAAAATGATTGGAACCCTTGATGCAGTGCAGGCAGCAGTTAAAGCAGGAACCGCCAAAGCAAGACAAAAAAACCTGTTGGGAATGGATACAATTATTCCCCAACCCAATAAGGAAATAAAACCTTTCTTTCTGTGAAACAAAAATGACTCATGGATAACTTAGAAGAAAACATACGGCAATTGGTTCGCGAGGCCCTAAGAGACCTTAATATTTCAAATGAGGACAACTACCAATCTGATAAAATAGGAATATTTCCTACTATTAATCAGGCTGTGGAAGCAGCCGAAATAGCTTTTCGTGAACTTGGAGAATTATCTTTAGATGTACGAAGAGATATCATTGCCAACATCCGTAAAGTAGCCAAAGAAAACGTGGTCATGATTTCAAAAATGGCCAACGAAGAAACAGGAATGGGACGTTGGGAAGATAAGATCATAAAAAACGAACTGGCCATCAATAAAACACCTGGCGTAGAAGATATTACACCAGAAGCTTTTTCGGATGAGCACGGGCTGACTTTGGTCGAACGTGCACCACACGGCGTGGTCGGGTCTATATCACCAAGCACCAACCCTACAGCTACCATTATCAGCAATTGTATTGGTATGATAGCAGCGGGAAATTCTGTGGTATTCAACACACATCCTGCGGCTAAAAAGGTTTCCGCATCACTAATTAGTATTTTAGATAAGGCAATTATAGATGCCGGCGGCCCCAGGAATTTGATAACGACAGTTGAAAGTCCCACCATTGAGTCAGCTCAGCAAATGATGAGTCATCCAAAAATTGCACTTTTGGTTGTGACCGGTGGTCCGGCTGTTGTCAAAGTAGCCATGAGCACCCCTAAAAAGACTATTGCTGCTGGTCCGGGAAATCCGCCTTGCGTAGTGGATGAAACAGCAGATATTGTCAAAGCGGGAAAAGATATTGTAGCAGGAGCCAGTTTTGATAATAATATCATTTGCATCTGTGAAAAAGAAACCATCGTAGTTGATTCAGTAGCCGATGCACTGAAAGCTGAAATGCAGAAAAACGGGGCCTATATTCTAACTCCTGAACAAGTCCGGCAAGTAACGGATTTGGTCATTACAGATCCTGGGAGACCTGGCCATGAAGGTGCTCCGAACAAAAAATTTGTCGGTAAGAATGCCTCCTTTATTGCTGCTGCCATGGGATTAACTGTTCCGGAATCTACCCGGCTTTTACTTTGCGAAGTAGATGTAAATCACCCATTGGTCTGGACGGAACAGTTGATGCCCGTCATGCCATTGGTCAGAGTTCCCAACGTGGATGACGCCATTGATTTGGCAGTACGTTGTGAGCATGGTTTCCGGCACACTGCTACCATGCACTCACTAAATATTGCGAAACTAAGCAAAATGGCCAAAGCCATGAATTGCTCTTTGTTTGTCAAAAACGGACCAAGTTATGCCGGTTTGGGAAATGGTGGTGCTGGTTTTACTTCATTTACCATTGCAAGTCCTACGGGAGAAGGCCTGACAAGAGCCAAGACTTTTACCCGCGAAAGACGCTGTACATTAGTGGATTATTTCAGAATTATATAGTTTATGAAGTTTGGGAAAGTTATCGGTCGGGTGATTAGCACACAAAAAGTGGAATCTTTTGAAGGGTTGCGATTTCTATTAATACAACCTGTGAATGAAGATCTCCAGCCTGTTGGAGATGCCATCGTGGCAGTTGATACATTACAGGCTGCCATCGGAGAAATAATTTATTATGAAACCAGTAAAGAAGCCAGTCGTGTGATTGAACATACTATGAATCCTTGCGATACAGCCATTATGGGTATCGTAGATGATATTGAATTAATGAAAGATAATGAGGTTAGGTAAAGTAATCGGAACGGTAGTTTCAACCATTTTGGAAAAGGGTTACGACTCAAGAAAAATCTTAATCATACAGCCGGTTAACCCGAATGGTGAGAAAAAAGGCACAGCCTTTCTTGCCATAGACATGGTACAAGCAGGTGTTGGAGAAACCGTTCTGACAATTGAAGAAGGAAATTCTGCAAGGCAGGTGATTCAAAATTATGAAATATTTACTGTAAAAACTGTGGTTGCTGCCATAGTAGATGAAATATCAGGTGTATGATATGGTAAAAAAGAGTTACAGAAGAAAGAAGTCTTCACATTTACCTTTGCACAACAGGAAAGATTTTAAAAGGACAGACAAAATGACCATGGAACAAAACGGCGGAGTCAAAGATCATGTAAAACGTGTTTCTCTGGGCGCCGACCACGGAGCCTTCGAAACCAAAGAAGTGCTGAAAAGATATCTTGAAACACTGGGTTACCGTGTGTTTGACGTAGGTACAAATAACGGGACAACCAAAGTCGATTATCCGGATTTTGCGGTAAAAGTTGCAAAAAAAGTTACCAATGGCGAATGCGATCGTGGCATAATGCTTGATGCAGCAGGTATCGGTTCTGCCATGGCCTGCAACAAAGTGAAAGGAGTTCGTGCTGCATTGTGCTGGAGTCCCCGGACCATCATAAACAGCCGGGCACACAACAATGCCAATGTGTTAACAATGGGTGCTTTACAGCATTCCGTTTCTGATATCACAGCCATGGCAAAATTGTGGCTTGAAACGCCATTTGAAGGTGGAAGACACTGGCCAAGAATTAATAAAATAATGTCAATAGAAAGAAGTAAGTGAAATGGATGAGAACGAATTGATTGAAAGGATTACAAAAGAGGTTCTTGCAAAACTTGAGAAAATGAATCAGGGAGGTTCGTCTGCAGGAGAAAGCAACTCTAGAAGTGAGTATGAATCAACCCATCAAATAAGCCCGGAAGAATTGGCAGGATATATAGACCACACTTTGCTAAAACCCGGCGCCACTCAGGAACAGATTGAACAGGTTTGTGAAGAAGCCCTGCAGTACAAATTCAAGTCGGTATGCGTAAATTCCACATGGGTTTCCCTCGTAGCAAAAAAACTTAGGGGCACTCCTGTAAAAGTATGTTCAGTAATCGGTTTCCCGCTTGGTGAAATGGCAACAAGAAGTAAGGCTTTTGAAGCCAGAAATGCTATTGCCAATGGGGCTAATGAATTGGACATGGTTATGAATATCGGAGCTATGAAATCGAGAAATCTGAAGCTGGTGGAAGAAGATATAAGGTCCATAAAAAGAGCTTGCCGCAGCACAACAACATTAAAGGTAATTATTGAAACTTCTTTATTAACAGAAGAAGAAAAAGTGCTTGCTTGTGAAATTGCCAAAAAGGCAGGAGCCGATTTTGTGAAAACGAGTACCGGATTTACCGGAGAAGGTGCCAAGGTTGAAGATGTTGCACTGATGCGCAGCGTTGTAGGCCCTAAAATGGGAGTAAAAGCGAGCGGCGGAATTCGTGACTATAAGACTGCTGTGGCGATGATTCAAGCTGGTGCTAACCGAATAGGTGCAGGTGGCAGCGTCGCCATTATGAAAGGAATTACCGGCACCGAAAATTATTAAAATAATTCTTGCCCAAAACAAATAGAAAGAGGGATGATTTAAAAATCATCCCTCTTTCTTTATTTTCTGAAACAAGTCATTTTGAATATCAAAAATCAGGCTTAAAATTGTAAGGTACAGCACTATCAATTACAGAGAATATCCAGTGCTTCTTAAACTGATATATATGTATTCCCCTATAATCCAACCTATTATTATCTCTAGAATATTGTTCTGCATAAAGTAAGCTTTGATCTATGGAGAATTGTTCCAATACTTTATCATAGATATCTGCCATGGGCTTTCCCAAAGAAATATAATAAGCTATACTTTGCCTAACTTGTTCGGAAGTGACATCGAAATGTTTAAATAAAGCATCAAAATAAAGTTGTTCAGCATCCGATTTGTGAACACCATGGGTAAGGTTATGACTCATAATACCCTTGATAACATCCATTTCTTTAATGATGTTGGCGAGTTTATTTTCAGGAATTAAGTCAACCGGTTTTTTGACAACATATTTATTGTCTTTATAGCATCCAGAAAATAACAAAGCCATAATAAAAAGAAGAAAAATATTTTTTTTCATTCTGCTAATTCCCTACTTCCGATAAATATTTTATGCGCATTAGCCTGATTTCCTGTTCATTATACTCAGACTCTCCCAATTCATCCAGGGCCTCTTGGATAGAATCGGTTTCTGCTTCAGCAAAGTAATCCAGGATATCTTCCTGATGATATTCATCAACATGCTCTTCCAGGTAATAATTTATGTCAAGTCTTGTTCCGGAAAGGACAATTCGTTCTACCTCCGTCAGCAACTCTTCCATACTCAGGTTCTTTGCATGGGCGACATCATTCAGCGAAAGCTTTCTGTCAATGCTTTTAATAATATAAACCTTCAATCCCGATTTATTGACTACCGACTTGACGATAATGTCATTCGGGCGTGTAATTTCATTTTCTTCAACATATTGCGAAATAACATCCAGAAAAGGCTGGCCATATTTTGCAGCTTTTCCGGCTCCAACGCCTATAATTTGCTGCATTTCTTCCATATTGATGGGATACTGAATGGCCATATCCTCCAATGAGGTATCCTGGAAAATCACGAAAGGCGGTAGATTTTCTTCCCTGGAAATTTCCTTTCTCAGATCCTTAAGCATTGAAAATAATTTGGTATCCGTTCCACCTCCTGCTCCCGCAGATCCTTTTACTACGATATCATCATCATCGTCTTGCTCAAAATCATGGTCTTTGGCTACCATAATACTGTATGGCGCTTTCATGAATTTCTTTCCCTCATCGGTCAGCTTCAAAATGCCATAATTTTCAATCTCTTTCACCAAAAACCGGTGTATCAGGGCCTGATGGATTATCATCGTCCAGTACCTTTTTTCTTTATCTTTTCCGACACCAAAATTATCTATTTTATCCAGTTTTATGGCCTTAACATTGCCGCTTTTTTTACCGGAAATAACATCGGAAATCATATCAATTTTATACTGCTGTTTTAGCTCTTTCACTATTTGCAACACCAGCTTAATATCTTCTTGCCCTTCAAACTTTTCTTTAGGATGAATACAGTTATCACAAGATCCACAATTATCTTTGGTAAACTCTTCCCCAAAATAATGCAACAGTAACCTATGACGGCAAATAGATGATTCAGCATAAGTTACAGTCTCATCTAACAACTCCTTTGCAATTTCCTGCTCTGCAACCGGTTTGTCTTTCATGAACTTCTCCAGTTTCTGAATGTCATCGTAACTGTAAAAAGTAATGCAGTTTCCTTCTCCGCCATCGCGGCCGGCACGGCCTGTTTCCTGATAATAGCCTTCAATGCTCTTGGGGATATCATGATGAATAACAAAACGGATGTCGGGTTTGTCAATGCCCATTCCGAAAGCAATGGTTGCAACAATTACATCTACTTCTTCCATCAGAAACATATCTTGGTTTCGCCTTCTTGTGGCAGCATCCAGTCCGGCATGGTAGGGTAACGCTTTAATACCGTTTACCACCAGTGTTTCAGCTATTTCTTCCACTTTTTTCCTGCTCAGGCAATAGACAATTCCTGATTTTCCCGTCTGACCTTTGATATATTTTATCATGTCTTTAATGACATCCTTGGTCTTGGGACGAATCTCATAATAAAGGTTTTGCCGGTCGAAAGAAGACTTATACACAAGCGCATCCGGAATTTCCAGAGATTTTAAAATATCTTCCTGAACTTTGACAGTCGCCGTGGCGGTCAGTGCCATCACAGGAACATCCTTTCCTAATGCACGTATGATAGGCCTAAGCATTCTGTATTCAGGTCTGAAGTCATGGCCCCATTCCGAGATACAGTGCGCCTCATCAATAGCATAAAATGAAATATCTATATTCCTGAGAAAGTTGATATTGTCTTCCTTTGTCAGAGACTCCGGAGCCATATATAGCAGCTTTGTTTTACCTGCCATTAAATCACTCCTGACCTGGGTAAGCTCTGATTTGGAAAGCGAAGAATTCATAACATGGGCAATACCATATTCAGAACTGAAATTTCGAATCATATCCACCTGATTTTTCATCAAAGCAATCAAAGGCGAAACGATAATGGCAGTTCCGGGCTGCACCAAAGCCGGAAGTTGATAACACAAAGATTTTCCTCCACCGGTAGGCATCACCACAAAAACATCCTCCCCCTCCATCAAACTTAAGATAATCTGCTCCTGATTCCCTTTAAAACTCGAAAAGCCGAAAAAACTCTTCATAAAAGAACGCAGTTCTCCTATTTCCACAGTGCCCTCCATTTTCCTAATGATAAATTATAATTTAGTACTTTTGGCCCGTTCTTCGTTTGTATGAACAAAATAACAATTTATTAACGCTAAGTTAATTGAACCACTTATACAAATGTAATAATAATCTTTCGATATTCAAATCTTAATAATCTTTAAAATTGAATTCAGCAAATCAAATAAAACAATCGGCTCTCAGGACTATTTCCCTGGAACATCAGGCTATTGAATCATTGCAATCATCTATTAATCAGGATTTTATTGACGTTGTCGAAATGATTTACAATTCTAACGGGCGTGTCATCGTCACAGGAATTGGCAAAAGTGCTCTGATTGCAGCTAAGATTGTTGCCACTTTAAATTCAACTGGGACTTCATCGGTTTTTTTGCATGCAGCGGATGCAATTCACGGGGATTTAGGCATCGTAGGAAAAGAAGATATTGTAATTGCGATTTCAAAAAGCGGGGAAACTCCGGAGATAAAAGTTTTGGTACCGCTGATAAGGGCTAACGGGAATTCTATTGTCGCAATCGTAGGAAATACCGATTCCTACCTTGCCAAACAGGCTGATAAAATTTTGAATGTTGAGGTAAAACAGGAAGCCTGTCCCAACAACCTCGCTCCCACCTCCAGCACAACTGCCCAGCTGGTCATGGGTGATGCTTTGGCTGTAAGCCTTCTTAAGTTGCGCGGATTTACTTCAAAAGATTTTGCCCGAATTCATCCTGGTGGTGCACTTGGCAAAAGGCTTTACCTCAGGGTCGCTGATTTGTTTGTTAACAATCTGGTCCCCAAAGTAAAGGCAGACGAAACCATGCAAAAAGTCATTATTGAGATTTCCTCTAAACGACTGGGAGCAACTGCAGTGCTTGAAAATGGAACCTTGATAGGAATCATCACCGACGGCGACCTTCGACGTGCTTTCCAGACCCATGAAAACATGCGCGAGCTCAAAGCAAAAGACATTATGACCAAAAATCCGTGCTGTATCGATCAGGAAAGCATGGTGGTAGATGCCTTAAATATGATGAAAGAAAATAACATCACCCAACTACCTGTTTTAAAGAAAGATAAATATGTAGGAGTCATTCATTTGCATGATATTTTAAAAGAAGGAATTATATAATGAAAGCTACTTCAGTAAAAGATTTTGATGCATACCGGGAGGCCATGAACGAAAAGTTACTGGCTGCTCCCAACAACAAGATAATCAAGCGTATTTTCAACGTTGATACAAATGCATATATGCCTGGCGCATTGGATTCTAAAACTAAAGAAATGCTAGGCCTGGTCGCGTCCATGGTTTTGAAATGCGACGATTGTATTTACTATCATCTGGAAAAGTGTTATCAAAACGATGTCAGCACAGAAGAATTGCTTGAAATCTTTGGCGTCGCCAACCTGGTGGGAGGAACGATTGTCATTCCTCACACGAGACGAGCTATGGAATTTTGGGAAAATCTTCACAAAGAGAAAAAATAAATTACAGAAGACTTTGCTTTTAAATTAAGTATACGATGAAGCTTTGGACAAAAAATCTGGTTAAAAAATATAAACAGCGTACCGTTGTAAATCATGTATCCGTGGAGGTAAGCCAAGGGGAAATTATTGGTTTGCTCGGGCCCAACGGTGCTGGAAAAACTACTACATTTTACATGATGACCGGACTTATCAAACCCTATGAAGGTCAGGTTTTTCTAGATGACATGGAGATTACCGAATACCCCATGTATAAAAGAGCACAACTCGGAATTGGTTATCTTGCCCAGGAAGCTTCTGTTTTCAGACAACTCAGCGTGGAAGATAACATCAAAGCTGTCATGGAATTCACCAAAACGAGCAAACAGGAGCAAAGAGAACGACTGGAATCATTACTGGATGAATTTGGCTTACAACACATCCGCAAAAGCAAAGGAATACAACTCTCCGGTGGAGAAAGGCGGCGTGTTGAAATTGCACGTTCGCTATCAGTAAATCCAAAATTCATCCTCCTTGACGAACCTTTTGCCGGTGTTGACCCCATTGCCGTTGAAGATATTCAGAACATCGTTTCCAAACTCAAGGAAAAAAATATCGGAATCCTTATTACCGACCACAACGTTCATGAAACGCTAACCATTACCGACCGTGCTTACCTTTTATTTGAAGGGTCTGTTTTACGATATGGGACTTCCGAAGAACTTGCCGCCGACCCGCATGTCAGACGTGTTTATCTTGGAAGTAATTTTGAACTTCGCAAGAAAGGAAGAAAGCCAAAGACTGAGGAAAACTAAACCGCTCTTATTTTGAATTTCTCAACTTCGGAAATCACCGTTTAAGTCTGAATATCTGTGAGATATACCACCAAAGACAAAAACAGATAAAGGGCAATAATAAGCGGAACGGCAATCACATTCAAAAACACCAAAAGAATTACTGAAACTATCAGGAAGATATATTTTATCATATTTTCCTTCCATCCAAAACCAGAAAACTTCAATGCAAACATCGGGAATTTTGAAACCATCAAAAGAGAACCGAAAATGGCAACTGCCAACAAGAAGTAATTATTGGTGATAAACATGTAAAATAGCTGCCTGTTTGAATACAGCTCATATCGTATCAGCGGCAAGGAGGCAATGAGAATACCAATTGCCGGAATAGGTAAACCACGGAAAGACTTTTCCTGTGAATCGTCAATATTGAACTTTGCCAGTCTCAAAGCTCCCATTAACGGAACCAATAGTGCAAAAAATGCAAGAAAATCTGTTCCATCCTTATCAGGAACAGGATTCCCATGGCTCAAAAGAATCATCTGATACAAAATGAATCCGGGAGCTACTCCAAAAGAAACGATATCTGAAAGTGAATCAAGTTGTGCGCCTATGGGCGATTTTGCATGCAATAAGCGTGCTGCGAATCCGTCAAAAAAATCAAATACCGCCGCAATGAAAATAAAAACACCTGCAACAGCTAATGAATAAGGATCGCCCTTGACTCCAAAGTAGATCGAAACAATTCCGGAAGTAAGATTTAAAAGGGTAATAGTGTTGGGAATATGGTTTTTTATGGCCATGGCTTGTTTTTTTGTCAAAATTAAAAAATTATAAACTTGAGCGAAATATTCGTAATTTATTTGTATGCAAGGAGGTTATACTAACTTTTCCCATGAGTAACATCATGGGCTATGAGTTAATCTGTCCTTACAGGACGGCAAAATTCCATTGGGATTTGTCATCAGAACCCCGAATTCCTGACTGACGTCGGGGAAGTTATTCCAGACTCAAATGTCATATTGCAAATGTTCCGTTCTGAATCCCAGGACTGTTTGGTTTTCTTATTTTTGCACACCAAATTAAAAGCATGGATTTTTCCAAAATAAGAATTGAAGATTATAACTATCCGTTGGCGGATGAACAAATTGCAAAATATCCTTTGCAGCAAAGAGACCAGTCTAAAATGCTGTTTCTGAAGCATGGGAAAATTAATGAGAAAAAATTTTTCAATATTCCGGAGCTTTTACCCAAAAACAGCTTGCTTTTGTTTAATGAGACGAAAGTTATTCAGGCCAGACTGATGTTTCAAAAGTCCACAGGCGCTAAAATCGAGATCTTTTGTCTTGAACCCATAGAGCCTTCCAATGATTTTCAATTAGCCATGCAGCAACAATCTCCGGTCGTTTGGAAATGCCTAATCGGCGGAGCAAAAAAAATGGGAAACGCAAAAGTATCTGCGAATCTGATGGTCAAGGGCCAGGAAATTACACTTTTTGCAGAAAAGAAAGAGAAATTGAACGATGCTTTTCTGGTTGAGTTTTCCTGGGAACCTGCTGAAGTTCATTTTTCCGAAATTCTGGAGACATCTGGTCTTACACCGTTACCACCCTATTTACACCGTGATGCAGAAGCATCTGATAAAGAGCGTTATCAGACAGTATATGCTCGACTAAACGGTTCTGTAGCTGCGCCTACGGCAGGATTGCATTTCACGGAAAACATTCTATCGAAACTGGATGAAAAAGGTATTGACACAGACAAACTTGTACTTCATGTCGGTGCCGGAACTTTCAAACCAGTTTCTTCTGACACCATCGATGGCCATGAGATGCATACCGAAAAAATACGGGTAAAATTGCAAACGCTACAACATCTTTTAAATGCTTCCGGGGAGGACATTATTCCAGTTGGAACCACATCTATGAGGAGCCTGGAAAGTATGTTCTGGATGGCACTCAATTATTTTCATGGGAAAGGCGAATACACTAAAGTAGAACAATGGGATCCCTATCAGTTGGAAATTCCGGATAATTTCAGTTCTAAAACGGCATTGGAATTACTGATTAAAGCGCTAAAAGAGGAAAACAAGGACATTTTGGAAGGTGAAACGCAAATGATCATCGTTCCGGGCTATAAATTTAGGTTTGCCAAAGGATTGATCACCAATTTCCACCAACCAAAAAGCACATTACTGCTTTTGGTTGCTGCATTGATTGGAGAAACCTGGAAAGAGGCTTATGATTTTGCTTTGAAAAACAATTTCCGTTTTCTCAGCTATGGTGACAGCTGCTTGTTTCTGCCTTGAAACATTAGTTTTAAAAATTAAATATAGGTCATTGCCTAAAACCCTTTCTTTTGTAGCTTTGACGTAATATTAACCGGTTCAGAATTAACTGTTTTCGATGTCACAAATTAATAAGGAAGATATTACCGGAATTATTTTGGCCGGCGGCAAAAGCAGCCGCATGGGAAAGGATAAGGCCCTTTTTGATTTTAAGGGGAAGAAGTTGGTTTCCTATGCAATCGAGACGTTGAAACCTCTTTGTGGCACGCTGATTATTTCGGCCAACCAGTCGCTGGAAAAATATGAAACATTCAGGCTTCCGGTCATTTCAGATGAAATCAAGAACGTTGGCCCCATGGGGGGTATTTTGACCTGTCTGAAACACTCTGAAACACAACACAACCTTATTATCTCCTGCGACACTCCTTTTGTTGGCTGCGAACTATTCAAACATTTATTAAACGAGATTGAAAACTTCCAGGTGGTAGTTCCGTCGCATGAAACATTTCTTATCGAGCCGCTGAACGCTTACTACAACACCAATATTATTGGTGAAATGGAAAAATCTATTGGAAACGGCAACTATAAAATGATGGATTTCTTTAAAAAAGTTCGTTTTAAATCGGTGGAAATCAATGAAAAACTACCTTTTTATAAAGAACATTTATTCTTGAATATCAACACATTGAAAGACATGGACCAGGCAAAATCGTTCATGCCATGATTTCCTCTGCAGATCGTGAAGGACTTTGGCTTCGGGCCTCAGTGATTGGCGGTCTTTGGGCTTCCGTAGAAATCATTATCGGTAGTTTTCTGCACAATACCCGAATTCCTTTTGCAGGTTCTGTTCTGGCTTTTTTCGGAACAGTTTTGTTGATTGGTTTTTATCAAACATGGCCTTACAGAGGGCTCATTATCAGAGCAGGTCTTATCACCGCCGTCATGAAATCCGTTTCTCCCAGCGCCATTATTCTGGGACCCATGATAGGTATTTTCCTGGAAGCTTTACTAATTGAAGTAGTCATAATATTATTGGGGAATAACCTCATCGCATACATGCTGGGCGGGGTACTCAGCCTTTCCAGCGCACTGTTTCATAAAATTGTCGGGCTGATTATCGTTTACGGTTTTAACATCGTAAAAATCTATGTCAATGTTATCAATTTTGGTCTGAAGCAACTGGGCTCTCATCCTGCATCTGATATACAGATTCTGGTATTTCTGCTTAGCTTTTATTTTATTTTCGGCATTTTAGCTGGCGGATTGGGCTTTATGATCGGGAAAAAAGCATTGCGTCTTCAGAATCAGGAAAACGGTTATAATTGGAAAGGAAGAAAAAACTCAGATAATGAATTCTTTTCGTTAGACCCCAACCAACACAGGTCAATTCCTTTGCTGATTTTTCATATTCTTGCTGTTATTGCAGGTTTGTTATTGATTAATATCGAATATCAATCAGTAGGTTACGGGTTTATTTTGCTTTATCTGATGGTTATGGGAATTCGATATCGAAAGGCTCTGAAACGTCTTCGTAAACCCATCTTCTGGTCACAACTTGTAATTATTGTTGTGCTTTCAGCCTTGTTTTGGGATTTTGGGAAACCGGATCATCAATGGTTTAGTGAAACCGGATTTATTATTGGCTTTGGAATGATGATTCGGGCAGTATTTGTGATGGTCGCTTTTTCCGCTATCAGCGTGGAGCTAAACAACAAACACGTACAGCAATTTCTTACCAAAATGGGTCTGGGAAAGTTTTACAACAGTCTTGGGCTGGCATTTTCCGCCTTACCTGTGATGATTTCGCTTTTGCCTTCATCCAAAGAAATCCTTCGCGCACCGGCGCATTCCTTACTCAAACCATTGGCCATGGCTAATCAGTGGTTGATACTTTTTAAGAAGGAAAAGTAACCCCTCAAAACAAGGGCGTTTTCTTCTGA
>CAZGZO010000042.1:0-16206 GCA_964529695.1 uncultured Lentimicrobiaceae bacterium | reverse complement strand
TTAAAAGCAGAGCTTATGGTCAGGCCGTAAAGTTATACGAAGAAGCACTTAAAACATGTAAGGAAGCAGGTCCTGATGCTATGCAACTACAAACGCAGGTTCAAAGTCAGTTGACACAAGCCTATTTTTGGAATGGAAT
The DNA here is from genome assembly GCA_964529695.1 of uncultured Lentimicrobiaceae bacterium. Classification (GTDB taxonomy): domain Bacteria; phylum Bacteroidota; class Bacteroidia; order Bacteroidales; family F082; genus Sulfidibacterium. Next base: position 16,067 of record CAZGZO010000042.1, on the reverse strand, counting down.
CTTATTCTATCAGAAAAGACAATTTGATAATGCTATAGCTCAATTTAAAAAAGGAGCTAATATGGCTGCATTAATCGGAAATGCGCATTATAAAAAATTATCTAGTGACTATGAAGCAAGGGTTTATGCTTCCAAAGGAAACTCTCTTCTGTTGCAGAAAAAATATACCGAAGCTGCTGCCCAATATGAAGCTGGATTAAAAGCTTTCCCAAACAGCATTAATGCTTATTTCGGTAAGTGTCTTTTGGCCAACGACCAGAAAAATTACTCCGAGCTGAAAGCAATGGTTCAGAAAGTTAAATCTTTGATTCCTACGAATCCAAAGGGCGGGCAGTATTATGGAAAAGCCAGATCAGTAGCTTTTGGTGCTTTTCTTAATGCTGGAGCAAGTGACCTTCAAAAAGAAAATTATCAATCTGCACTTTCAAACTTTAATCAAGCCAAATCCTATTATGCGGCCAGCGGTGTCTTGCATTATTACATGGCTGTAGCCAATGCAAAACTCAAAAGGTGGGATGCTGCCATTACCAATGGACGCAAAGCATTAAGTTTGAATTATAAGTCAAAATCAGATGTCTATTTTACACTGGGTGAAGCATATCAGGGTAAAGGAATGAAAACACAAGCCTGCACCTCTTTTAAAAGAGTTGTAAAGGGTCCTAATGTAAAACTTGCTAAGTATCAGATTAAAACGGTACTGAAATGTAAGTAATTGAAGATATATTTTTATTTAAAAAGGCTGTCTCAAGATTTTGAGATGGCCTTTTATTTTAGCTGAGAATTTTTAAACAATTGAAGGAATTGGTTTTACAAGCATTCTTGCTCTTGGGGAACATCGAACTTTATTTCTGGAAACTGTATCAAATTATATCACTTTTCTACAAGTTTTGTTACAAGAATGTTTAACTTTGTTACACAACAATTTATTAACCAAAATTTTCAATAATGACTAAAAAATCTTTCCTTATCCTGGCGGGATTGCTGTTTTTTGTTTTTTCTGCCAAGGCTCAAAATCTATCCGACACACTAAAACCCGACCCGTCGGTAAAGATTGGAAAACTGGCAAATGGCCTTACGTATTACATCAAGCAAAATAAGAAACCTAAAGACCGGGTTACCCTGCGTTTGGTTGTTAATGCCGGTTCAATTTGCGAAACTAAGGATCAGCAGGGACTTGCACATCTTATAGAGCACATGTGCTTTAATGGAACTAAGCATTTTAAAAAGCAGGCTCTGGTAAATTTTATTGAAGCCAGCGGCGTAAAATTTGGAGCGCACCTAAATGCAAGTACATCTTTTGATCAAACAATCTTCAAATTGCAAATGCCTACAGATCGTGAAAGCCTTATCGATAGTGCAATGCTGGTACTTGAAGACTGGGCTCACAATGTAAGCTTTGACGGTACTGAAATTGACAAAGAACGTGGTGTTGTTAAAGAGGAATGGCGTCTGGGACTGGGAGCTCAGGACCGGATGCGGAAAAAGTACTTGCCGATAATACTGAAAGGTTCCCGTTACGCAGAGAGACTTCCCATTGGTAAAATGGCAATCATTGATACGGCGCACTATCAAACGCTGAAGAATTTCTACCATACATGGTACCGACCTGATTTGATGGCTGTTATTGTTGTTGGTGACATTAACATGGATCAGATGCAAAAGCTTATCGAAAAGCACTTTGCAGGAATGAAGAATCCCAAAGATGAACAAAAAAGAATTGTTTACGGTGTCCCAGGAAATAAAAAGCCTTTGATTGCCATCGAAGCGGATTCTGAGGCTACCAGCAGCCAGGTAGTCGTGTTTTACAAGCATCCTCGTGTATTAAATCCAACAGTAAAGGGCTTTCGTAATGATTTGCGGGATCAGCTTTTCGATGCTATGATAAATGCACGGCTGAACGAAATTGCACAAAAGCCATCAGCACCGTTTATGTATGCGGGGGCTGGTTACAGCTCATTTATCGGACGGAAAACTAATGCTTATCTTGGCATTGCCCTTGCAAAAGACAATCAGGTCCTTAAATCAATGAAAGTCCTTCTTGATGAAAATATGAGAGTTAAGGATTTTGGTTTTACTCCCACAGAATTAGAAAGGCAAAAACAAAATCTGTTGCGACGGTACGAACAAATGGAGGCTGAAAAGAATAAACAGCAATCGGGAAGCTTTGTACAGGATTATATTAATAATTTCCTGACACATGAACCCATTCCCAGCATTGATGAGGAGTATAAACTAGCTAAGGAATTGATTCCGACCATTACCTTACAAGAAGAAGATAATTTGTCGAAAGAATGGGTGACCGATTCCAATATGGTAGTTTTGGCCCTCCAGCCACAGAAAAAAGGAATTGTCATTCCTACAAAACAGCAGGTTATGGCTGTAATTGACAGTTCCCGGACAGCTAAGTTAAAACCTTATGTTGATAAAGTGACCAAAGCCCCTTTGATAGAGCATAAAATCGTTCCTGGTAAAATTGTTAGTCAGCAAAATATTGGAAATCAATATCAAAAGTGGGTGTTGAGCAACGGAATCGAAGTTTTTCTGAAATCTACCAATTTTAAAAACGATCAGATTCTTTATAAAGCATATAGTCTGGGTGGAAGTTCCCTTATTCCAGACGATCATGTAATTATTTCCTCTGTCCTTGACGATGTAGTGGAAGAAAGTGGATTGGGAAAATTCAGTGAAGTTGAGTTGAACAAAAAGCTGAGTGGAAAGATTGTCAGTCTAAGCCCGTATATCCATGGACTAACCCAGGGTTTTAATGGTAGTGCCAGCCCGAAAGATTTGGAATCACTGTTTAAAATGCAATATTTATATTTTACACAGCCCAGGAAGGACCGTTCCATTTTCGAGAAGGTAATCGATGACCAGAAGAATCAGGTAAAACACTTGACGGACAGTCCGAGAATGGTATTTTATGATTCACTTTACCGGGTCGCAACCTTGCATTCTCCAAGAGTCATTGTTATTCCTACGGAAGCCCAAATAAACAGTATCTGGCAATCGGAAGTGTACAGGATTTACAGAGATCAGTTCCAAAATCCGGCAGGCTTCAAAATCTTTTTGGTAGGAAATATCGATACTACCAAACTCAAACCTTTGGTGGAGAAATATCTGGCCAGCTTACCTGTGAATAAAGCACCTTTAAAATGGAAAAATGTAAGCCCTGGTTTTCCGGAAGGTAAAACCAATGTGGTGGTTCACAAAGGTTCTGCGCCGAAAAGCACGGTAGTGCTTATGATGAAAGGGAAGTACAAATATGATTTTGAAAATAATTTACTGATGGATGCGCTGACACAAGCCTTGGATATAGAACTTCGAGAGGTGGTTCGTGAACAGGAAAGTGGTACCTATGGAATTTATATTTCACCCAGCCTTGATTTGTATCCTGAGCCAAAATACACATTGACTTTAGGATTCGGTTGTGCTCCTAAAAATGTTGATCGCCTGGTGAAATCGGTATTTGGCGTATTTGAGAAATTCCGCAAAGAAGGTCCGGATGCCCTGACTCTGAAAAAGGTGAAAGAAACATTTATACGTACCCGGCAAAGTGATGCCCGGGAAAATTCATTTTGGCTAGACCAGATTATCGGAACACAGTTTGAGGGAGAGAAAATCAGATCACAAAGCGAATATGATGAAGCGGTGAAGCATATTACAGCTTCTCAGATTAAGAGAACTGCTAAAAAATACCTCACCACGGAACATTATGTACTGGGCGTTTTGAAACCTAAGAAATAGGAGCCTGTTTTCACAAACGATTGAAAGGAGTGTTTCCCGTGTGATTGTGTGATCAGGTGTTGGTTTCAACATTTAGCTGTGAAATGTCCGTGTGTATGATTTTGTTTTTGTGTAGCTTTGCGCACCAACGTGCTAAATGAAGTTTTGGATGTAGAAAAGTTATAAAATTGTATGCTGAAATCTTGTATAAAGTGTACATATGTTGGTATTAGCGCGAAACATTAAAGGAAAGCAGAATTTAAAATTAGATCAATGAAACGTTTATTGATAGCTACAGGAGGAGGTGATTGCCCTGGTTTGAATGCCGTTATTAGAGCAGTTGTGCACAGGGCTTCCCAGGAACCTGATTGGGAAGTGCTTGGAAGTATTCAAGCTTATAATGGTATTCTATGGGAACCGACTGAAGTCGTTCGATTGGACATTGAAAAGGTGAAAGGGATTCATTTTCAAGGTGGTACAATTATCGAAACCACCAATAAAGGAGGCCCGTATGCTTGGCCTGTCAAAGACAAAAATGGAAAGTGGACTTATGTTGACCGTTCCGATGAAATGATTCGTAAGCTGCAGGTGATGCAGATTGATGCGGTCATAAGTATTGGTGGCGACGGTTCGCAGCAGATTTCTGAACAGTTGTACCGGAAAGGCCTCAACATTATTGGAGTTCCCAAGACCATTGATAATGACCTTTCTTCTACTGACTCCACTTTTGGATTCCAAACGGCCAATCAAATTGCTACGGAAGCTGTGGACAAGTTGGTGACAACTGCTGCCAGTCACAACCGAGTTATTGTCCTTGAAGTTATGGGCCGCGAAGCTGGTTGGATTGCCATGAACGCAGCAGTTGCAGGTGGTGCCGATGTTTGTTTGATTCCTGAAATGCCATACGATATCAAAGTTGTAAAAGAGGCGTTGGAAAAACGCTTTGTCCGCGACAGGGGTTTTGCTGTGGCTATTATTTCAGAAGGAGCAAGGCCCAAAGGTGGAAAACTGGCAGTTGAGGAAAATGATGAAGTGGGCTATGCTAATCCAAAACTTGGTGGAGCTGCTCGCAGATTGATTCATGAATTGAAAGAAGCTGGTTTTAAACATGATATGCGTGAAACCGTTCTTGGACACCTTCAAAGAGGAGGCGTACCTATTGCTTACGACCGTGTGCTGTCTGCACAATTTGGTGTTAAAGCCTTTGAGATGGCATTAGCCGGAGACTTTGGTAAAATGGTTTCCTATCAACACCCCAAGTTTGTGGCGGTTCCCTTGAAAGATGCTATTGCTAAACCCAATTTGGTTACCCCTGACAATGCCTTGGTTAAGACGTTAAAAGGATTGGGAATCTCCATGGGGGTTTAGACATTCGATTACATATTAACAACTACTCATTGTTACTAAAAGCTTCGGAATTTCCGGAGCTTTTTTGATTTATGATGTTTTGATTTATGAAGTGGGATGTAAGGATGTTAGAAATTGTGGGTTTGCCAAAATACTGTCTCACAGAAAACATAATCCATTATCTTTGCCGCCTCTATGATGAAAAATAGCAAAACAATAAGTCACGGTCCGCTATCATGGATACTGCTTTTCGGTCTGATGTTTATTTGGGGAAGTTCTTTCATTTTAATGAAAGAAGGATTGATTTATTTTACCGGAAAGGAAGTGGGTTTAATTCGTATTAGTATCGCTTTTCTGGTTTTATTGCCCTTTGCAATAAAAAGGTTAAAAACCATCGATAAAAAATATTTTCTTTTACTAACTTTCTCAGGAACTATTGGGAGTCTGATTCCTGCTATTTTATTTGCCACTTCTGAGATGAGAATTGACAGTGCTTTGGCTGGAACATTAAACTCTTTAACTCCGTTATTCACACTTTTAATAGGACTTTTTTTGTTTAAACAAAAAACACGTTGGTTTAATGTTGTGGGAGTTTTCATTGGGTTGGTCGGAGCATTGGGACTCATATTATCTAATACGTCAGGCAAAATGCATGGCGATGTATTTTATGCTTCCCTAGTCGTATTGGCTACATTACTTTATGGTGTCAATATTAATTTTGTTAAGCATTTCTTCAAAGGTATTACAGCCTTGGACATTACAGTGATGTCATTTTTCTTTATTGGTATTCCTACATTGATGTATACGTTGTTTTTTACACCAGTCGTTCATAAACTGACTACACAGCCTGAATCATGGAAAAGCCTCGGATTTATCGCCATTTTAGCCATTGCCGGAACGGGGCTTGCCCTGATTATTTACAATCACTTGATAAAAATTACAACCGCTGTGTTTGCATCATCGGTTACTTATTTCATTCCGGGTGTTGCCATCATGTGGGGCGTGTTGGATGGAGAAAAACTTTCACCATTCTTTTTTATCTGGTTTTTGGTGATCCTTACCGGTGTATTCCTTGTCAATGCTAAAACTTTAAGTAATATAAATTTAACTTCAAAAATTATCTTTTGGAAAAATAAATAACAATAAATTTGTTAGTAATATATTTTTAGTATTTTTGCACCTCCAAAATTGACAGTATTTTAAAGAAAAACAGGATGTACGCAATAGTTGATATAGCCGGACAGCAATTCAAAGTAGAACAAGGTCAGGAGATTTTTGTAAACAGGCTTAGTGAAGAAGCCGGTGCAAGTGTAAAGTTTGACCAGGTATTGCTGATTGATGAGGACGGCAAGGTTAAAGTAGGAACCCCGGTAGTGAAAGGGGCCAACGTTGACGCTAAGGTTGTGGACCACGTTCGCGGAGACAAAGTGAAAGTCTTCAAGAAAAAAAGAAGAAAAGGCTATCAAAAAGAATCAGGTCATCGTCAGGACCTCAGCAAAGTCCTCATTGAAAAAATTACTTTTTAAACGCAAAAAATTTTAGAAAATGGCTCATAAAAAAGGAATGGGTAGTTCCCATAACGGACGCGAATCAGAAAGTAAAAGACTGGGCGTAAAAATATTTGGCGGACAATCCGCTAAAGCCGGGAACATCATTATCAGACAAAGAGGTACGGTTCATCATCCCGGTTTAAACGTGGGTATGGGAAAAGATCATACGTTGTTTGCTCTCGTTGACGGTGTTGTAGAATTCAGAAAAAGGAAAAACGACCGTTCTTACGTTAGCGTTATCGCTCCCGAAGCAGAAGGAAAGTAAATAGATACTTTTTTCTGAAAAGACTTATCCGGTACAGATTTGTGCCGGATTTTTTTTGCTTTATAAAATCGTGTTCCTTTAAATCGCAGATAGATTGTAATTTTGTAATCGTCTTACAAGCTTTTAATACAGGGGATTCACAAAGCTTTGCTATCTTTGCGCAAAATTGTTATTTCATGCTTGAACTTCAGAGAATCAGAGAGAATAAAGACTACGTCATTGAGCGGCTAGCCGTTAAGAATTTTGACGCAACATCGTTAGTGGAGAAAATCGTAGAGCTGGACAAAAATCGCCGGGCAAAACAGAAAGAACTGGACGATTTGTTGGCGAAATCCAATCAACTGGCTAAAGAAATTGGCCAATATTTTAAGTCAGGAGAAAGGGAAAAAGCAGAAGCCACCAAAAAAGAATCGATTGAACTGAAGGCAAAATCAAAAGCAATGAGTGAAGAGCTGGACGCTCTTGTTAAAGAGCTGGATAAAGTTCTTATTGAATTGCCCAACATTCCACATGAATCAGTTGCCCCCGGAAAGGGTGAAGATGATAATGAAGAAGTTTCCCGTGAAGGAGAAATTCCGCAGATGGCAAAAGACGCTTTGCCTCATTGGGAACTTGCCGAGAAATATCAAATTATAGACTTTAATCTTGGTAGCAAAGTGACTGGTGCAGGTTTCCCGTTTTACCGTGGAAAAGGAGCCAGATTGCAACGTGCTTTAATTAACTTTTTCCTGGATGAAGCGCTGGAAGCTGGTTATCTGGAATATCAGCCACCGTTGCTTATTAATGAAGCTTCCGGTTATGGAACCGGTCAGATTCCCGATAAGGAGGGACAGATGTATTACGTTGGAGTTGATAAACTGTATCTTATTCCTACGGCTGAAGTTCCGATTACCAATATATACAGGAATGTCATGTTGAAAGAAGATGATCTTCCTGTCAAAAATGTAGCTTACTCCAACTGCTTCCGTCGTGAAGCCGGTTCATACGGAAAGGATGTTCGTGGGCTGAACAGACTGCATCAGTTTGATAAAGTGGAAATTGTGCAGATTCAGAATCCCGATAAATCCTATGAAACACTTGAAGAAATGAAAGCGCATGTTGCTAACCTGCTTCGTAAACTGGAACTTCCATTCCGGATTTTGAGGCTTTGTGGTGGTGATATCAGCTTTACTTCCGCGCTTACTTTTGACTTTGAAGTTTATTCTGCAGCACAAAAACGCTGGCTTGAGGTAAGCTCGGTTTCCAATTTCGAAAGTTATCAGAGTAACCGGATGAAACTGCGTTTTAAAGATAAGGACGGAAAGACGCATTTAGCACATACACTGAATGGTAGTGCTTTAGCTTTACCGCGCGTAGTAGCTGCTTTGCTTGAAAATAACCAAACCGAAAAAGGAATTCGAATCCCGAAAGCATTACAAAGCTATACTGGTTTCGAGTATATCGATTAGGTTCCCCCTGAAATTTTTCTTTTATGGTCAGACCAAAAAAACATTTGGGACAACATTTTCTTACGGATAAAAATATCGCGAAGAAAATAACCGAATGTCTGAGCCCTGATTATACTACGGTTTGTGAATTGGGTCCCGGAACAGGTGTTCTCACAGAATATCTGCTGGCAAATTCAACACTTTCCAACCTGACCCTGATAGAAGTTGATACCGAATCAGTGGCATACCTTCAGGAAAATTTTCATGATGAGCGATTAGAGATATTGGAAGCGAATTTCCTGAAAACAGACCTTCAAAGACTTATAAAATCTCCTTTTGCCCTGATCGGAAATTTCCCGTACAACATTTCAAGCCAGATATTTTTCAAGGTAATTGAGAACAGAAATCTCATTCCTGAAGTGGTTGGAATGATACAAAAAGAAGTAGCTGAGAGAATCGTGTCAGAAAGTGGAAACAAGACCTATGGAATTCTCAGTGTACTGCTGCAAGCGTGGTTTGACATAGAATATTGTTTTACAGTCAATGAAAATGTATTTTTCCCACCTCCGAAAGTCAAATCGGCTGTGATTAAACTGCACCGCAATGCGACAAAAAACCTGGATTGTGATGAAAAACTGTTTACGAGAGTTGTGAAAGCCGGATTCGGTCAGCGAAGAAAAACGTTGCGAAATGCGTTGAAGCCATTGACAGGAACAATTCAGGATAATCATGAACTGCTTACTAAACGTGCTGAGCAACTAACGGTTTCTGATTTCGTAAGACTCACACAGTTTGTAGAGAAAGTTTTAGAGCAGAATTCCTGATAAAATTCTAAACTCTTTTTCTGTTTGCTTTGCTGATGTAAGGAGAATTCCCAAGACCACCTCGCTGTTTAATAGCTATATTTGTATCACTGTAATACACTTATTTTGAAAGAAGCGTCCGAATCAATATCTGCAATTGTTAGAAGCCTCCCTGGAAGGCCGGGTGTTTATCGTTATTACGATAAAAACGGGAAGATTATTTACGTTGGGAAAGCAAAGAATTTAAAGAAGCGGGTTTCCAGTTATTTCAATAAAGAGCATGACAGCGGAAAACTCAGGGTGTTGGTAAAGAAGATTGCAGATATTCAGTTTATTGTAACAGAGACTGAATTGGATGCGCTTTTGCTGGAAAACAATCTCATCAAGAAATTTCAGCCCCGTTACAACGTAATGCTGAAAGATGATAAAACTTATCCCTGGCTTTGCATTAAAAAAGAACCATTTCCAAGGGTTTTCCCTACACGGCATGTCATCAACGATGGCTCGGAATATTTCGGACCCTATGCTTCTGTTAAAATGATGAATACATTGCTGGATATCATCCGGCAGCTTTATCCTTTAAGAACCTGTTCGTACAACCTGACCGCCAGAAACATTGAAAAAAAGAAGTTCAAAGTCTGTTTGCAGTATCATATTGGGAACTGCCTCGGACCTTGTGAAGGATTGCAGACCGAAGAAGATTACATGGAAACGCTCAATCAGGTGCGCAATCTTATCAAGGGTAATCTGAACAAGGTGATTGAGAATCTGAAAAGGATTATGAAAGGCTATGCCAAAGAACTTCAGTTTGAAAAGGCGCAGCAGGTGAAGGAAAAAATTGAGATTCTTGAAAAATATAAAAGCAAATCGGTGATTGTGAACCCTCGCATCAACAATGTGGATGTGATTTCGGTTTTAGATGCAGGAGATGTTGCTTATGTAAACTATCTAAAAGTGGTTCAGGGTTCTGTCATGCAGTCACACACTGTGGAAGTCAAGAAGAAGTTGGATGAAACACAGGAAGAAATTCTCATTCTGGCTATGACGGATCTGCGCCAGCGGTTTGAAAGTACCTCCAAAGAGATTATTTTACCTTTTAAAGTCCCATTTCCTGCTGAAGAAATCAAAATTACTATTCCGCAACGGGGAGAAAAAAAGCAATTGCTGGAGCTTAGCCAGCGGAATGCCTGGTATTTCAAAATGGAAAGAACAAAGCAGCAGGAGTTGGTGGATCCGGAAAGACACAGTCGAAGAATCCTGGAAAAGATGAAATCGGATTTAAGAATGCCTGTGCTTCCGGTAACCATTGAGTGTTTCGATAATTCAAATATCCAGGGAGCCTATCCGGTGGCATCAATGGTGCAATTTGTAAATGCCAAGCCCCGTAAGAAGGAATACCGCCATTTTAATATAAAAACGGTGGAAGGCCCCAACGATTTCGCCTCCATGGAAGAGATTATTATGCGCCGTTACGGCCGTTTACTGAATGAAAACAAAGAACTTCCCCATTTGATTATCGTAGATGGCGGAAAGGGACAACTTAGTGCCGCAGTTAAAAGTTTGAAGGCACTGGGTCTTTATGGAAAAATTACCATTATGGGAATAGCCAAGAAATTGGAAGAACTTTATTTTCCCGAGGACTCAATTCCTCTTTATCTTGATAAGCGATCCGAAACTTTAAAAGTAATTCAGCAATTGCGCGATGAAGCCCACCGATTTGGAATTACTCATCATCGCAAAAGAAGAGAAAAGGGAACAATTAAAACGGAGCTCAACTCCATTAAGGGAATCGGGCCTGACACTGCTGAAAAGCTTTTAAGGAAATTTAAATCAGTCAAAAAAATCAAGGAACTGGATGAAGATTCTCTTGCCAAGGTGGTTGGTAAATCTAAAGCTAAGGTTATCATAAAATACTTTAGACCAGAAGGAAATTAAAATTAGAAACGAAATTCCGAACTTATGCATAACAGCTTTTTCATAAAAAAAGGCGTCCAACCGACGCCTTTTTTTAATTTCTTTATTTCAAGTTTTATTGGAGCGTAAACTTGACAGGGAGGTTAAACGAAACACGAACCGGTTTCCCGCGTTGTTTACCCGGGACCCATTTTGGCATAGATTTTACAACCCTTACAGCTTCCTGATCGCATCCACCGCCAATACCACGTAATACTTTCACATGGTCGATGGTGCCGTCAGGTTCAACTACAAAATGAATAAATACTCGCCCCTGAATTCCACTTTCCTTAGCTAAATCAGGATATTGAATATGTTTAGCGAGATAATTCATGAGTGCAGCTTCTCCACCAGGAAAATGAGGCATGTCTTCAACAACCACAAAAATTTGCTGCTGCTGTACATCTTCATCTTCAACAGGGGGGGTATAATTTGCTACAGCTGTATTCTGAGAAGCACTTACGTCAATATCAACGTTATCGTTGATTTTCACATCATTACTAACAATCTTAATTTGAGTTACAGCCTTTGGAGGTGGCGGCGGCGGCGGTTTCATCTTTTGCTCTGTGATTGGAACGCTTTCCTGAATCGTGTGCTCAGCTTTCTGCTTAAAAGCAGTAAGGGTCCGCTTCTGATAACTCTTCGCATTAATGGCGAAATAGACAACAGCTAAAGCGAAAACTAGTCCTATTTCAAAGAAAATCGCTTTCCTGCTCTCCAGGTCACCTTTTGCTGTTTTTCTGGATTCCATCTTTAATTATTTATATTCAAATTTGTCGCAGCTAAAATAATCAATTTATCTTTCACTGCTTTATGCATTTCTGATTTTTTTTCTATAGACGAGGTAAAAGCCGATCCATCCAAGTAGTGCACCAATTGCATCAGCGTAAAAGTCATAGCGGCTTCCACTTCGGCCTACGAATAGGTATAACTGCAAGATTTCTATGATCATGCCATATACCGAAGTAATTACTACAGAAATTATGCCAAACCAATAATGTCTCTTGCTTAAAAAGTACTTTTCCCTGAAGCCATATAATATCAAAAACACCAAAACCCCGAAAATAAAGAGGTGGACTACTTTATCAGGTTCAATCACTCCCCACAATTTATGTATCCTGGGAATATATGAACCTGGCATTCCCGTGAGTATCAGAATAATTATTGACCAAATGGCAGCTGGCAAAAGTTTCTTTAACATTCAATAATATATTAGGCTTCTGTAAGTTCTTTGTAGGCAGCAGCGTCAAGTAAATCATCCAATTCCGAAGCGTCGGAAATCTTTATCTTAACGATCCAACCTTCTCCGTAAGGATCTTTGTTGATGAGTTCCGGAGTGTCTTCCAGTTTTTCATTCAGTTCTAAAATGGTTCCGCCAACAGGCAGCAACAGGTCTGAAACAGTTTTAACGGCTTCTACGGTTCCGAAAACTTCTTCTTTATCAAGTGTTTCGTCCAGCGTCTCTACTTCAACAAAGACGATGTCTCCCAGCTCTTTCTGGGCAAAATCCGTAACTCCAATCAAGGCTTCTTCGCCTTCAACTTTGATCCATTCGTGATCTTTTGAATACTTTAAATTGTCCGGTATCTGCATTTGTTTTTTTGTTTGAATTAAGGGTTCAAATTTATGATATTTTTTTGTCGGTATCTCAAAGAGTCGGGATAATAAATCAATGTTGATTTTCAGACTTAAAAAGAATAATCGCAAAGGAAAATAGAGGTTTCCCGTAAAGGAAATATTTTCTTGATCTTCTTATCTGAAACAGAAATGATACTTTTGCAAAAATTTTTTTAATGGTTTCTGTAAATAATATTTCGGTAGAATTTGGCGGCACTCCTTTGTTCGAACAGGTCTCGTTTTACGTGGGTGAAAAAGAACGCATTGGACTCGCGGGGAAAAATGGAGCCGGAAAAACAACTTTACTGCGTATTTTATGCAATGAGCAGAAACCAACTTCCGGAGATGTGGTTGTCCCCGAGGATGAAAAAGTTGGTTATCTTCCTCAGGAAAAGAAAGTGCAAAGCAAGATGAATGTTTTACAGGAAGCCCTGTTAGCTTTTTCTAATGTTGAAGAAATGAAAAAGAAACGGGATGCTATTCAAGAGCAGCTGGTTTCCCGTACCGACTATGAAAGCAAATCATATCTGAAGCTTTTCGAGGAGTTAAATACATTAACCGACAGGCTTACTATTTTGAATGAAGGACAGTTAGAGGGGCTTGCTGTAAAGGTTCTGAAGGGACTGGGATTTTTGGAATCAGAATTGGAACGCCAGGTAAATACCTTTAGTTTGGGATGGCAAATGCGCATTGAACTGGCAAAATTACTGCTGCTACAGCCTGAAATACTTCTGCTTGACGAGCCTACCAACCACTTGGATTTGGATGCTATTCAATGGCTTGAAGATTATTTGAAAAGCTACAAAGGATCGGTTATTTTGGTTTCTCACGATCGCCGCTTTCTGGATAATCTGACTACTCGAACCATTGAAATTAATAATAAAAAGATTTATGATTACAAAGTTTCTTATTCGCGATATCTTGAATTGCGAGATGAACGGGTAAATCAACAATTGGCAGAGTATAACAACCAGCAAAAGGAAATCCGGGAGGTAGAACGATTTATTGAACGGTTTCGTTCCAAAGCCACGAAAGCAAAACAGGTGCAATCACGCGTAAAGCATCTTGAAAAAATGGAACGTGTGAGTGTTGATGATTTGGACTCTTCCGGAATTCATTTCCGTTTCCCCCCTGCGCCACGCAGTGGAAAAGTTGTGGTGGAAGGCATCAATGTCTCTAAAAGTTATGGTCAGAAGAACGTACTGAAAGACATTGAATTTCAAATTATTAAAGGGGAAAAAGTAGCTTTCGTGGGACGTAACGGCGAAGGAAAAACCACGCTGTCTAAGATACTGACCAAACAATTAGATTATGACGGCGATATCAAGTTCGGACATAATGTTCATATGGGATATTATGCACAGGACCAATGGGAGATGTTGGACCCATCCAAGACTGTTTTTGAAACGGTTGACGATGTAGCCGTGGGCGATATCAGAAAAAGGCTCAAGTCAATTTTGGGAGCCTTCCTTTTTCAGGGCGAGGATATCGACAAGAAAATAAGTGTGCTTTCAGGTGGTGAAAAAGCGCGTTTATCGTTAGCAAAACTATTATTGAATCCGTCTAACCTGCTTATACTTGATGAGCCTACAAACCATCTGGATCTGTTATCAAAAGATATTTTGAAAACGGCACTGCTTGAATATGATGGAACACTGATTCTTGTTTCTCACGACCGTGATTTTCTGAATGGACTGACGGAAAGATTTTATGAGTTTAGAAATCATAAAATTAAAGAGTTTCGTGGAACATTGCAGGAATATCTTGAAAAGAAAAATATTGAGAACTTGCAGGAACTGGAAACAAAGGATCCACAAAGAAGGGAAGAAAAAAAAGCTTCGGGTAATCAGCTTGACTGGGAAGCAAAAAAAGAAAGGGATCGGAAGCAACGCAAGTTAAAAAAGGAACTTGAGAAAATTGAAAATCTTATTGAAAAACTGGAGTCTCAACTCAATACTGTAAATGAAAAGTTATCAAAACCTGAAGAATTCATGGAAGAAATTAAAAGCGGTACTCTTCCTAAAGAGCATGGACAGTTACAGATTGAAATAGATCAGTATTATAAAAGGTGGGAAAAAATCCATCAACAATTGGAAGAAGAATAACGAATTCTATTTTTTTCTCGAAGACAACTTGACCGCTAGTTTTTCTAAAACTACTTTGCTTTCTTTAGGCCGATTCACTTTTTCCAGGCTTGCAAGGCTTTGACTTATATATTCTTCTATAGCTTCGTTGGTAAGGCCTTCAATATTTAAACTATCGAAAATTCCTTTTACTTTTGAGATCTTCTCCTCAGGATTTGCTTCCGAATCGTGATAATACGACCAAAGTTTTTTCTTTGTTTCATCGTCAGCTAGTTCCATAGCGGTAACAAACAAATAGGTTTTTTTGTTTTCGATGATGTCCAGCCCGGTTTTTTTTCCGAAATTTTTTTGTTCACCATACAAATCCAACAGATCGTCACGTAACTGAAAAGCCTGCCCAAGATTTCGCCCATACTGTGACAAGAGTTCAATATCCTCCTCGGGTGCTCCTGCAATAATAGCTCCGATTCGCATGCTTGCTCCGAAAAGTGCAGCGGTTTTATAATTGCTCATCAAAAGATAATCCTCTTTGGAAACCACATCGAGGCTTTCAAAATTGATATCCATTTGCTGACCTTCGCAAGCTTCCAAAGCTGTACTATTGAAGGTTTCCAGAATAGCAGGAATTTGTTCTGTATCCGATTGCATAACATAGCGATATGCCAGTGCATACAAAGTATCTCCCGCTAAAATGGCTAGTTTTTGATTCCACCGTGTATGCACTGTTTCCTGTCCATGCCGCAAAGGTGCTTCGTCCATGATGTCGTCATGAATCAGTGTGAAATTGTGGAGCAGCTCAATAGCCAGTGCTTGGGGAATAGATTTATATATGTCACCACCGTACAAATCACACGCCATCAAAGTAAAAATCGGCCGCAGCCTTTTTCCTGATTGTGATAGCGTGTAAACAATTGGTTCATAGAGTTCTTTGGGACTCTTGGTGAAATTCTGTTTTCCCAGTTCTTCTGAAAATATTTGGTATAGCTGCTCGAACGAGTACATTTTTGCAGAAAGTTTTTAATGAGTTAAATCAAGGAGATACTCTCCATAACCGCTTTTTAAAAGAGGTTGTGCAATTTTTTGAAGTTGATCTGCATTGATAAATCCTCTTTTGTAAGCAATTTCTTCAATACAACCAATCTTCTGATTTTGTCTTTCCTGAATGACTTCAACAAAGGTTGAAGCCTGGGTCAACGAAGCAAAAGTTCCCGTATCCAGCCAGGCGGTTCCACGGCTAAGCATCCCCACTTTTAATTTTTCTTGCGAAAGATAATATTTATTTACATCCGTGATTTCAT
>CAZGZO010000041.1:0-16269 GCA_964529695.1 uncultured Lentimicrobiaceae bacterium | reverse complement strand
CCAGGTTTTCATCCTGGTAACACGGGTTCAAATCCCGTACCGACTACTCAAAAGAAAACAAGGAGCCACTTAATACATTGTTATTGAGTGGTTTTTTATTTTTCAGTGGTTCTCTTTCCCGATTTTTGTTCCGAATAGTTTCTGTTAACAATGATTTCATGTCCTTTTTCGTTACTTTAGTTCTGAAATTACGTTACTTTGTTATGTTCTAATCCTCGGCGTATGAAAACAGCACAACAATGGTTTGACGAATATGGCCAGAGTCATCAGAATAAGGTCAATAAAATTATTCATTGGATTTGTGTCCCAAGTATCTTCTTTAGTATTGTGGGACTTTTTGCATCAATCCCGCATGCTTTTATGATAAACCGGTTTCCAGAGAGTTGGGCTCCATATATCAGTTTTGCTACTTTGGCGCTGATGTTTGCCATGATTTTTTATTTAGTTATTTCCAGAACTATTTTTGTAGGGATGTTGCTGGTTGCTGCATTGAGCCTCTGGGGAAATGCGCTAATTGCCCGGGCTGATTTTATGTCTCTGTGGTTTTTTTCAGTCATTGTTTTTGTAGTGGCCTGGATAGGACAGTTCATAGGTCATGCAATTGAAGGGGCTAAGCCTTCATTTTTTAAAGATTTACAGTTTTTACTGGTGGGACCGGCTTGGCTTTTGCATTTTATTTATAAAAAGCTGGGGCTTCCTTTATAGGTTTTGATATGATTATGGGAATTATTTTTCCCAAATCGGGAATTATTATAAAAAAATTGAATTGTTAGCTTTAGGTTAAATATTTGAAAAACAGTATTATATATTTATTTGCTATATGTGGCACGGTTTTTTATTATAGAAATGGTAGCTTTTGCATATAAACATTTTAGTACGGCAAGACTTAAATAGGAAGGAAGATTGTAAAAGCTGATAAAAAAGTAGATAATTCTCAATTTTATAGAAGTCTTTAATTATGAAATTAACTAATACTATCATATCATGAAAAGCAAATTATTAAAACTCGCAGGTGCTCTTTCTCTTGTAGTTTTCTTCGCTTTGACCGGGTGTAACAAATTGCCTGCCCCGAATTCTTCAGCGACGGTAACAAACTTCAAGGATTTGACTGTTAGCCCGACTTTTAATTGGTCTACCACAAAAACGGTTACTGTAAATGTTTCGGTACCATCCTGGGCACCCTATCAGTCCTTAAAGATATATTCTTATGATAATAAGGTGCTTTACTATGCCGGTTTCCCGGATGCTTCCGGACAGGTGGATGCTCAAATTACAGTTCCAAGTGCCTCTAATATGCTTAAACTGGTTTATGGAAGGGGTAACTTGTTTAAGTCAGTTTTAACAGGTATTGACAATCAACTGTCATATAATTATAACAGTTTCAAGGATACAAAAGCTGACCCTTGCGAT
This sequence comes from uncultured Lentimicrobiaceae bacterium, assembly GCA_964529695.1. Taxonomy (GTDB): domain Bacteria; phylum Bacteroidota; class Bacteroidia; order Bacteroidales; family F082; genus Sulfidibacterium. The sequence continues at coordinate 14,859 of CAZGZO010000041.1, read as the reverse complement.
TTATCAGGAGAGGTTTCTTATAGTCAGGGTGGCTGGAGTTCTGATCCGCATGGGAATAATCCTGGATCAATTCTGTCAGCACATTTTAGTGATGTGTTTCCTCATGGTTTAGTAGTAGGTGATTCAAGTAATTATACCATGAAATTTACTTCTGCTAGCGCTATAAGTAACTTTCTGCCTGGTGGTGGTAAATCTGAACCTTTAACAAGTAGTTACACGGATCCTGCCCCTAATAGCAAAGACCATAAGGGTAAAGGAAAAGATAAAACTAATTATGGTGGTAACTTGGGCGGACAAGTTGTAGCTGCAGAAATTAATGTGGCTTTTTCTCAATCTGGCTATATCGGTACAAATTCCATTAAACTTGGCGATTTGGTCTTTAAGGGAGGAACCCCTTTTGATGGTATGACAGTAAATGCTTTTCTGAAAATTGCTAACAAGGCGCTCGGCGGTGGCGGAACCGGTGGTTATAAAATTGAAGATATTGCTGCCACGGCAGAATTAATAAATACAAACTTTGACGGAGGTAAGGTGCCAAAAGACGGTTATCTCACTTGTCCAACGGCATCAGGACCTTCTTGTGGTTGTAAAGATGGACTTACCTCTATTAAGATACAATTCAACGGAAGCTCTTCTGCTACGGTAATTGTGAAGGGTGAAAGTGACGGGCATACCTATTACAGTGGTACGATGGCTCCTGATGATACCGTAACGATTAAAGGAACAAATGATGGTAAACTTGAATCAAATGTTGATTTTTATGTAAATGGAACAAAAAATGCTACTGTCCATACTACCTGTTCTACAGTAATATATAAAGGTGATAAATATGGAAGCTTTACCATAAAAGATGGAACCAGCGAAGGCGGACTTCATCTTTGTGAAAATCCAAATGGATCTTCATGTGGATGTGATACCAAACTCTATTCGTTGACACTGCGTTATGATGGAAGCAGCACCGCTAATGTTAAAGTCGAAGAAGCAGACTGTGAGGACCCAATATACTCAGGTACAGTAAGTAGCGGCGACCAGTTCTCATTTAATGGTTCCGGTAGCGATGGTGCACTGGCCAGCAAATTATATGTCTATGTAAATGGTTCAAAAAATGCTACCATTTATACTTCTTGTGATAAGAATCCGGCTGTGAATGATACTTATGGTGACTTCACCATCGCTGGTGGTACAAGTAGTGGCAATTTGGCATTGTGTGGAACGATAAGTAGTAATCCTCCGGGAGGTAATAATCCTCCTCCAAGTGGTGGTGGAACAACAACGTCAAGTTACAACGGTTCACTGGCCTTTGAAGATTTATGGCCTTATCAGGGTGACTACGATTTCAACGATTGTGTGATAGATTATAATTTTGCGACTACAATGGACGATCAAAATCAGGTCCAGTCTATCAAAGCTACATTCATTCTTCATGCTTTCGGAGCCTCTTATCATAATGGTTTCGGATTCCAGCTGCCAAACGTAACACCTAATCAGATTATTAGTGTTACCGGTTACAATCTGGCTTCAGATACTTATATCCATTTGGCTTCAAATGGATTGGAAGCTGGTCATTCAAAAGCCACGGTTGTCGTTTATGATGATGCCTGGCGCTTGATGCCTTATCAGGGTGGTATTGGTGTGAATACACAAATGGCATACGCTTATGATACTCCTGATACTTTGGTTATAAATATGACTTTTTATCAAAACGGTAGTTTTGCACCTGGTGGAGCGGTTACCTACAATCAGTTAGACATCGGTAAATTTAATCCTTTCATTATCGTAAATAAGAACCGTACGGTTGAAGTCCACCTTCCAAACTATGCTCCCACCAGCCTCGCAAACAGAAGCTTGTTAGGAACAGGAAACGATGCCAGCGATTCTGCAACAGGAACTTATTACGTGACCAAAAATAATTTGCCCTGGGCTATTAATATTCCTAATACATTTGAATATCCTATTGAAAAACAAGATATTCTGGGTGCTTACCTGCACTTTGCAGATTGGGCAGAGAGTGATGGAAGTCTGTTCCCTGACTGGTATAATGATAAACCGGGATACAGAAATTCTTCACTGATTTATAAACCGCATTAATTTTAAGCAAGAGTTTTAATAATTACAATGTCCGCTTCAGATTTGAGGCGGACATTGTTTTTTGCATGACTTTTTAGGGAAAGAGACAAATGTTTTCCGAAGCAATCTGCCAAATATAACTTAGTGATTTGAAAAGAAACAGGTTCTTTTGGCAATCAAAAATTGACTATTTTTGCCAACCCGAAAATAAACCTGCACGAATTAGATTTGTAAAAATAAAATAACTGGTCTGAGGATGAGTAATAATTATCATAAAGTGTTGAATGTGCGGGAGCTGACCGATTCTACTTTTGTACTTGAGATAGAAAGAAAAAACATGGCTTTCGAACCGGGACAACACATTCTTTTGGGCAAAGCGGGAGACATTCACCATCGCGAATACTCGATTTACAGTGGGGTGGGCGATGAAAGGCTCGAAGTGCTTGTAAAAGAAGTGGACAACGGTGAAGTGTCCAAGAAATTAAAGAAGTTGATTCCAGGTGATGAAGTCGAAATTCAGGGTCCTTTAGGCTTTTTTACAATTGACGAAGAATTTATAGCTGATAAAAATCCCTTTCTGTTTGTGGCAAGCGGGACAGGAATTTCTCCTTTTCATAGCATGGTTAAAAGTATTAAGGGGTTGGATTACAGGGTTCTGCATGGGGTTCGTTTTGGCGAAGAAACCTATGAAAAAAAGGATTATGATCCGGAGCGGTATATTTCTTGTATCACCCGGGACGAAAAAGGTAACTTCCATGGCAGAGTAACCGAGTATATCCGTCAGCACAATTTTGATCCGGAAACACATTGTTTTCTTTGTGGTAACTTTGAAATGATAAGAGATGCCATGGACTTGTTGGAAGAAAAAGGTATTGCCCAGGATCATCTACATGCTGAAGTTTATTTTTAATCAGGAAGAAGGAACATGAAATATCATATTGTACAGCTGGGATGTCAGATGAATATTTCTGACGGGGAAAGGGTTCAACGCGTACTGGAACAGTTGGGCTTTGAGCCTACAGAACACGAAGAAGAAGCCAGCCTGTTGGGTGTGATAGCCTGTTCGGTTCGGCAGAAAGGTATCGATAAGGTGTATTCCATGATGCAGAAGTGGGATAAGTGGAGAAAAAAGAAAAATCTGCTCACTTTTGTCACTGGATGCGTTTTACCTGCGGACCGCGAAAAATTCCTGAAGCAATTCGACCTGGTATTTCCCATGAGCGAACTTCCTGAGTTTCCTGAAATGATTCAGCAATACGGAATTGTAACGCCTGCCGGGATTCACAGCCTGGATAAAGGTCTTGAAGAAATTAAAAAACCGGCTTTAGAATCGCGCAATGAAGGCGCTTTTAAATTGGCTGGTGTAAGTCACCCTTCTGAGAAAAAAAGCATCCTTCATCCTGAAAAAGATATTGAAGATTTCTGGCACATTACTCCAAAATACAGTTCGGGATTTGAAGCTTTTATACCTATTCAAAATGGTTGTAATAAGTTTTGTTCATTTTGTGCCGTACCTTATACGCGGGGCCGGGAAGTTTCGCGTCCTTCCAGTGAAATTATAGCTGAATTGAAAGATTTGGTGGAAAAAGGTTTTAAATCTATTACACTTTTAGGACAGAATGTGAATTCTTACGGTTTGGATAAGAAAGGTGAGGAGGTTTCTTTTGCGGAACTCCTGGGAATGATTGGCGAATTTGGTAATCAGTCAACAAAGAAATTCTGGGTTTACTTTACATCGCCGCATCCCAGGGATATGTCGGATGAGGTGATCGAAGTAATTTCACAATATAAATGTTTGGCCAAACAGATTCATTTGCCCATTCAATCAGGTGATGATGCGGTACTGGTACGGATGAACCGCAAACACAGCATGGAGAAGTACCGTGCTATAGTTCAGACCATTCGCCGTTTGATTCCGGAAGCTACCTTGTTTACGGATATTATTGTTGGATTTACAGGCGAGACAGAAGAACAGCTTGAAAATACACGCAAAGCCATGGAGGAGTTTAAATACAACATGGCTTACATTGCACAATACTCACCACGTCCCGGCGCCGCCAGTTCCCGTTGGGCGGATGATATTCCCAAAGACGAAAAGAAAAAACGTTATCACATGCTCACCGATGAGCTGATGAAGCATTCACTGGAATACAATAGAGGTTTGATTGGTAAAACAATGGATGTTCTGGTTCGCGGAAAAGATCGCAAAGACGGTTATTTGTCTGCATTGACAGAAGGGAAAATTATTGTTCGTTTTGCTTCCGATGATGAAAATTTAATCGGCCAGTTCGTTAAAGTGAAAGTGAATAGTGCAGCCGCCTTCTCTACAGAAGGAGTGCTTCTGAAAAAAGAAGTTGTTGCTGCCTGAATTTGATGGATTTTGTTTAGAGTTGAAAGGTTGAAGAAAAGAATATCGAACAAGGATTAACGATTTAAGAATAAGAATTTGCTGCACGACCGTCTGACCACAGTTTGACTATCGTTTATAATATGAAGAAAATTGCTTTTAAAACGCTAGGCTGTCGCCTGAATCAATTTGAAACGGATGCATTAGCTTCTGAGTTCTCTAAGAAGGATTTCCGAATTGTGGATTTTGGAGAACAGGCTGACGTTTATGTGGTAAACACTTGTACGGTAACCAACCAGAGCGATCATAAGTCGAAGCAGGTAATGAACCAGGTAAACCGGTTGCACCCGTCTTCGCTGAGGATTGTAACGGGCTGTATGGCTACTAATTATAAAGAAGAACTTGAACAAAGCGACAAGGTTGATTTTGTGGTGGACAATGATCATAAAGCATCCATTTTGTCGCTGGTAGATTCATATTTTCAAGGTGAGATTGTTGGCCCTGACAACTTTGAAAAAGATGTCTTTGCTTACGATGCTGCCGACACTACTTTTCATACCCGTAGCTTTATTAAAATTCAGGATGGATGCGATAATTTTTGCACCTACTGCATTATTCCACGGGTAAGAGGACGTGCCATCAGCCGTCCTGCAGAAGATGTGTACGAAAACATCCGCCAGGTGGTAGACTTTGGTTATAAAGAAGTGGTTCTGACCGGTGTAAATATTGGAAGGTACCAGGATGGCAACACTGATTTTGAAAAACTGGTAGAAAAAATTCTGGAAATTCCCGGTGACTTTCGGGTACGGATTTCTTCCATTGAACCAGATGGATATTCAGAAAGTTTTTTCCGCCTGTTTGAAAATCCAAAACTTGCGCCACACATGCATATTTGCCTACAAAGTGGATCGGAAGATATTTTACTGAAGATGAGGCGAATGTATACAGTTAAGACATTCGAAGAAATGGCGGCCAAAATACGTGCTGCCTATCCTGATTTTAATCTGACAACGGATGTCATTGTAGGTTTTCCCGGCGAAACGGAGGAAGATTTTCAGGAAAGTCTGGAATCGTCAAAAAGAATTGGATTCGGGCACATTCATACTTTCAAATACAGTAAAAGGAGAAGAACAAGAGCTGAAAGGATGCCGGAACAAATTCCAGAAAAGGAGAAAACCCACAGATCGGAGTTGGTAAGAAAGCTTTCTGAGAACATGAGGCTTGAATATAGAAAGTCTTTTGTTGGGAAGAAACAGAGGGTTTTGGTTGAGCAATTCGATGAAAATGGATTTGCAACCGGCTACGGAGAGCATTATGTTCCGGTTCTTATAAAGAAAAAAGGACTGGATAAGAATACTTTTTATGATGTCCTTTTGACCGGAATAGAGATGGCTGATGAGCCGCTATTGTTTGGAGAATTATGAATTTGATAGAATATTTTAATAATTGAACATCAAATACTGGTTTATATAAAAACTTTATTTAATTTTGCACCCCCAAAAGAGTAAGTAAATAATAAAAAAATATTATGGCTAATCACAAATCAGCGCTCAAAAGAATCAGACAGAACGATGCCAAAAGAGTTCGGAACCGTTACTATGCAAAAACCATGCGTAATGCATTAAAAAAATTCAGATTGCTGACGGACAAAAAAGAAGCCGGAGAGCAACTGCCTAAGCTACATGCTATGATTGACAAGTTGGCAAAGAAAGATGTCATCCATAAAAATAAAGCCGGTAATTTAAAGTCAAAAATTGCCAAACATTACAATGCCATTGAAGCAAAATAACTTTTTATAAAGTTTTATAAGAGCTACCCGGATACATAACGTGTCCGGGTTTTTTTATGCCTGTTGTTAATTTCTTTTTTGTTTTCTGACGGTTTAAGCGGAGAAAATCCCTGAATATTCCGGCTGAATTTCCTATTTTTGAATTTCAAAAAATTGTACATGGAGAACTTTATTGTATCGGCCCGGAAGTACCGTCCTTCTACATTTGCGCAGGTTGTGGGGCAGGGTTCTATCACTGCAACGCTGAAGAATGCTATTGTTACCGGTCATCTCGCTCAGGCTTTTCTTTTTACAGGCCCGCGTGGTGTCGGAAAAACTACTTGTGCGCGGATTCTTGCAAAAACAATTAACTGCCAAAATCCTACTTCAGACGGGGAACCATGTAATGAATGCGACTCCTGCAGTGCATTTAATGAAAATGCATCCTTCAACATTCATGAACTTGATGCTGCTTCGAACAATTCGGTTGATGACATCCGCGCATTGGTAGAACAGGTCCGTATCCCTCCCCAGGCCGGGAAATATAAAGTATATATCATTGATGAGGTTCACATGCTGTCGGCTGCTGCTTTCAACGCTTTCCTGAAAACGCTGGAAGAACCGCCGGCTTACGCGAAATTTATTCTCGCTACGACGGAAAAACATAAAATCATTCCCACCATCCTTTCACGGTGCCAGATTTTTGATTTCAAGAGAATTAACGTATCTGACATTGCCGGACATCTGGCCTATGTGGCAAAAAATGAAAATATTGAAGCCGAAGAAGAGGCCTTGATGGTAATTGCTCAGAAAGTAGATGGTGCTTTACGCGATGCTTTATCAACTTTTGACCAGATTGTCAGCTACAGTGGGCAGCAGATTACATATAAAAATGTTATCGAGAATTTAAACATCCTCGATTACGAATATTATTTTAAAATAACGGAAGCCTTGCTTCAAAGTGATATTGCCGCTTCCTTGCTGCTTTTAGATGAAATCCTCAGGAATGGCTTCGATGGTCAGGATTTTCTGGATGGATTGACAGATCATTTCAGGAATCTGCTGGTAATGAAAAATCCTAAAACAGCTCCTTTGCTGGAAACCAGTCATACGTTAAAAGAACGTTATCAGGAACAATCTGTTAATTGTAGCAATGCCTTTATTTTTAAAGCATTAGATAGCTGTAATCAGTTTGTTTTGAGCTATAGAAACAGCAATAACAAACGCTTACATGTTGAGATTGCATTGACTCAATTATGTGCTCTGAATCATGGTATTCCGGAGGCGCCGAATTCAGGTTCCGAACAAGGAGCAGATGAATCAAAACCTGTTTATCACCAAACGGCTGCTCCAAAGCCTGTGCTTAAACAGCCAGTCAAACCGGTGGCCAAACCGGAACCCGAAAAACCTGAGCTAAAAAACGAGGTTCAGGAGGAAGAAAAAAAAGCTGAGCCTGCTGTTAGCATTGTGGAAGAAACAGCTCCTAGAGAAACTACCTCTGAAGAAACACCCAGAATCACGGAAGAAAAACCAAAAGCTGAGAAACCTGTTTCTACTCCTAAGAAAAAGAGTCCCGTTAGAAGTACCCCGGCTAAAAACGGGTCGTCAAACGGCTCAAGAAGGGTTCGGAATATTTCTATTCGAAGTAGCCTGGAGGCACTGAAGGCTCAGAAAGACAAAGAACAGGATGCTGATGAACCGGTTATTGCCAACGAATTTTCCCAGAACGATCTGAATAAAAGCTGGCAAATGTTTGTGGAACAGTTCAAAGATCAGTCACCGAGTTTTGTTCATACCATGGCAAAAAGTAATCCGGTGCTTAAAGAAAAGTTTGTCATCGAATATTCTGTCCCCAATATCATCATCGCTAAGGATACATTAAATGTGACGACACTGTTGAATTTTCTGAGGAGTGAGTTGAATAATAATCAGATTAAATTGCATCCTTTGGTCGATACTGTCAATAATCAAACAGATGCTTATACCGACAGTGAACGCTTCGAGTCAATGGCCAAAAAGTTCCCACAGATGAACAAGCTGAAAGACTCTCTGGATCTGGAAATTGATTTCTGATTCAAAAGTTCTTACCTTGTTGTTTTATAGGGTTTTTTGATACTTTTTTCCTTATATTTGCGTTCCAATTTAAATTAAACCTGATTCCTATGAAAAAGAAAAAGTATTTATTCCTAATGGGAGTATTGGCTCTAGGCGTGACATTTAGCTCATGCAACCAGTACAAAAAATCAAAAAAACAAGTTAGTATGAATGAAGCCATTAATCCGGCCAATATGGACACTACAGTTAAGCCGGGAAACAACTTCTTTGAGTATGTTAATGGGGAATGGATTAAGAAGCATCCGGTTCCGCCACAATACAGTCAATATGGCGCTTTCACGGTTTTGTACGAAAACAACCAGAAAGAGCTGAAGGATTTAGTTGACGAAATTTCAAATTCAAAGGATGCCAAAGAAGGAACAAACAAACAAAAGATTCGTGATTTCTTCAACAGCGGAATGGACACAGCCCAAATTGATAAGTTAGGGGCTAAGCCTATTGAAGGTGCAATGACAGCTGTTCAAAATCTGAAAAATCTGAAGGGCGTTGAAAAAGAGATTGCATATATGCATACAACGGGTGTTCATCCTTTGTTTTATTTCTATGCAGGAGCAGATGAAAAAAATAGTAGTATGGACATTGCCAACCTGTACCAGGGCGGCTTAGGTTTACCTGATGTTTCTTACTACACTAAGAATGACCCGGCTTCCAAAAAACTGAGAAAACAATACGAGGATCATATTGCAAAGATGTTTGTTTTGTATGGAAACAGTGAGAAAGAAGCAGCACAGAAAGCTAAAGAAGCTTTGGATATGGAAACAGCTCTGGCAAAAGTCTCTTTTACAAGACTTCAAACAAGAGTTCCTGAAAAGAATTATAATAAAATGCCGGTTGCTGAATTGCAGAAAATTGCTCCTGCTATGAACTGGAAAGATTATTTTACAGGACTTGGCTTGAAGAATCTTGCTGAAATTAATGTTGGGCAGGTACCTTTCTTCAAAGGTATGAGCAAAATCATGAAAGAAACTTCCATGAATCAGTGGAAAGCTTATCTGCAATGGAAGATTCTGGACGATGCAGCTCCTTTCTTAAGTCATCCATTTGTTCAGGAAAACTTCAATTTCTTTGGTAAAATCATGTCTGGGCAACCGGAAATGCGCCCCAGATGGAAAAGAGTGCTTTCAACTACTTCTTCCGGCATGGGAGAAGCTTTGGGACAATTGTATGTCGCTAAATATTTCCCGCCATCTTCTAAAGAGCGCATGGTTAAACTGGTTCAGAATCTCCGTTTGGCTTTTGGTGAGAGAATCAAAAAGCTTGATTGGATGAGTGAGGCTACCAAGAAAAAAGCTCTGGAAAAACTGGATGCTATTACCGTAAAAATTGGGTATCCTGATAAATGGAGAGATTATTCCAAACTGAAAATTACTCCGGATAATTATTTCCAGAATGTTTTGAATGCCACCCGCTTTGCTTTTGAATTTAACCTGAATAAAATTGGAAAACCGGTTGATAAATCTGAGTGGCATATGACCCCTCAAACGGTTAATGCATATTACAATCCATCTAATAATGAGATTGTTTTCCCTGCCGGAATTTTGCAACCTCCGTTTTTTAATAAAGATGCTGATGATGCTGTTAATTATGGTGCTATCGGTGTAGTTATCGGTCATGAAATGACTCACGGCTTCGATGACCAGGGAAGAAAATATGACAAGAACGGAAATATGAATAACTGGTGGACCAAAGAAGATATCAAACGCTTCAAAGCAAAAACAGAGAAATTGGCTGCGTTGTATGATCATTATACCATTCTTGATTCGTTGCATATCAACGGAGAAATGACTATGGGTGAAAATATTGCCGATCTGGGTGGTTTGAATATTGCACATGATGCATTTATCCACGCATTGAATGGAAAAACTCCGAAACCAATCGACGGATTCACCGCTGACCAACGTTTCTTTATGGCTTATGCTCAGGTCTGGAGACAAAGCATTCGTCCTCAGGAATTGGCAAAAAGACTGAAAACAGACGTTCACAGCCCGGGACAAGCCAGAGTTAATATTCCTCCTTTCAACCTGGATTCATTTAACAAAGATTTCAACATCAAACCTGGTGATAAGCTTTATATCCCGGAAAAGGATAGAGCTAAGATCTGGTAATAAACGGAAAGTTTTTTATAAATAGTCATCAAGGCTTCGGAATTATAATATATTCCGAAGCCTTTTTTATTTAATTGTGTTTTGATTTTCAGGGAATAATTTGTTTCAAAATGTTAATTTTGTACAATGAAAAAATTCTTGAAACTTCTCTTGAAGTTGTTGGGGTGGAAAGTTATAGGAGAAAGACCCTTTAATATCAACAAAATGATCATTGTTGAAGCACCGCACACTTCAAACTGGGATTATTTCTATGGCATGATTTGCATTTATTCTGTTGGGATAAAAGTGAACGTAGTCATAAAAAAAGAATTGTTTTTCTGGCCGTTAGGACCTGTATTAAAAGCCTTGGGCGGAATTCCGATTGACAGATCTACAACTTCTAACAAAGTGGAAGCTCTGGCAAGTTTGTTCAATCAGCAGAAAGTGATGCGTTTGGCTATTACGCCTGAAGGAACTCGTTCTTTGTCAACGCAGTGGAAAAAAGGCTTTTATTATGTGGCCATGAAAGCCGCTGTACCTATTTTACTGGCGGCTCTGGACTACAAAAATAAGACTGGGATATTAGGAGATATTATTCATCCTTCCGGCGATTATGAAAAAGATTTTAAGAAAATTGAAGCATTTTACAGAGGAATGGGAGCAAGGCACCCTGAGAAATTTAATTTAACTTAAATATCGATGGTTTAAAAAAGAAAACTCCCTTCTCTCAAAGATATTATTTGGTTGTGTAAGATGAGAAAGTTTGCAAAATTTGTTCTGGTAAGAATGCTTGGTTGGGAGATTACCGGAGAACTACCTTCAGGGATCAGGAAAGCAGTAATTATAGTCGCACCGCATACCTCAATTTGGGATTTTATCTATGGGCGGTTTGCCTTTTGGATACTGGATCTAAATGTGAAATTCCTGATTAATTCCAAATTCTTTCTACCACCGTTGGGCTGGCTGTTGAGAAATCTTGGCGGGTTTCCTGTCAAGTATTCCAAAACTACTAGCCTTCTGAAGCAGATAAAGGAGATGTATAGGAAAAATGATTCTTTTTTGCTGGTCATAACTCCGGAAGGTACGAGGTCTTTGGTAAAAAGATGGAGAAAAGGATTCTATCAGATAGCTACCGGTTCAAATCTGCCAATCGTTATGGCATTTATTGACTATAAAAATAAAAAAGGCGGGTTAGGCCCTGTTTTTTATCCTACGGGAGATTATAACAACGACATGGTAGAAATTGAATCGTTTTACAGAAACTTTCATGCACGACATCCTGAACGGTATAATTTAACGCAGAAATAAAGAGTCTTTATCTGAAAGTTTTTATTTTCCGGCAGGATATTCATAATAGTATGGTTTAATCATCAGATTGAAGTTCAGTAGAACATTGTTTGCAGGAATTTTGTTCCGGTAAGTTAAGGGTTAATATGAGGATAATACATTCAAAATATAAGACTTTAGCAACGCTGTTTGTTGGGTTTCTCTTGGTTCCTATTGTATTAAAAGCACAGGAAAATCAGAAGATAAAAAGTTACGTTGCAGAGCGAGTTGTTGGAAAAGCGCCTATCATTGATGGCAAACTGAACGACAAAGCCTGGTCGGAAACCAAATGGGGAGACGGTTTTTATCAGTTCCAGCCTTATAATGGGAAAAGGGCTACCCAAAAAACAGATTTTAAAATACTTTATGATGATAACAACCTCTATGTAGCGATTCGTTGCTACGATTCGGAGCCAAATAAGATTGAGAGAAGACTTACAAAAAGGGATCATATTGATGGTGATTGGGCAGGAATAGCTATTGACAGTCATTTTGATAAGCGCTCTGCATATGGTTTTTTTGTGAGTGAGGCAGGCGTAAAGTATGATGGGAAATTCTCCAATGATAATGGGCGAACTGATAACTCGTGGAATCCGATATGGTATGTGAAAACATCCAAAGACAGTAAGGGGTGGACGGCTGAAATGAGGATTCCATTGTCACAACTTCGGTTTGCCAAAGAACCTAAAATGACTTGGGGACTTGAATTGGTTAGATATATTTTCCGTAATCAAGAGAAGGATTTCTGGCAGCCGATTTTCAAGGATGTTTCCGGTTTTGTGAGCCAGTTCGGATTGCTTAAAGGCATTCATAATTTAAAACCAAAAAGGGAAGTGTTTATTACTCCTTATGTGATGAGTAAACTGACAACAGGCCCTGTAACACAGGGTGATCCGTTTTCTAAAGTACGAGCCTCCACTATTTCTGCCGGATTAGATGGTACGATAGCCGTCACTAATGATCTGACCATGAATTTTACTATTAATCCTGATTTTGGTGAAGTGAATGCGGATCCTTCTCAGGTGAATTTGTCTGCTTTTGAAACCTATTTTACAGAACTCCGACCTTTTTTTGTTGAAGGGAGCAATATTTTCAATTTTCCGGTGATTGCCGGCAACGACAATAGCAGGGAAAACTTATTCTACTCAAGGCGCATTGGAAGAACGCCGCAGTATTCTCCTGATTTAGGTGATAGCGAGTATATTAAATCACCTGGTGTTACCAGAATTTTAGGTGCTTGTAAAATTTCGGGTAAAACCGATAAAGGATGGTCAGTAGGAATTATGGACGCTGTGGGAAATAGAGAAATAGCAAGTATCGACAGCGCAGGTAGAAGGTATAGTATTGCAGTGGAGCCGTTGACCAATTATTTCAATGCACGGTTGCAAAAGAGGTTTAACCATGGAAATACCTATCTAGGAGGTATGGTTACAGGGACCAACCGTTCTGTTCACGACACTTCTCTGTTATTTTTGCCCAATGCAGCATACACCATGGGCATCAATTTTAGAAATTATTTGAAAAATCGCGTATATCAACTTTCCGCAAAAGTTCTGGCAAGCTCCGTATCGGGTGGAACAACAGCAATTACTGACTTACAGCAGAGTTCCCAGAGATATTTTCAAAGGCCGGGTGATGCCCGGACAGTAGATTCTGCGTTAAGAGTCCTGCAGGGGACTTCTGCAAGTATTGATTTCAGAAAGATAGGGCAGGGACACTGGCGATATGGGATTATGGGCTACATAATAAGTCCTGAATTAGAACTTAATGACCAGGGATACTTAAGACATGCAGATGATATCGAGGAGTCCTCTTGGTTGCAGTACAATATTTGGGAGCCTTTTGGCATCTTTAATAATCTTAATTTTAGTTTAAGTAATTGGATTAGCTGGAATTTTACCGGACAAGAAACAAATTCCGGAGAGACTCTTAATTCCTGGGGGCAGTTTAAAAACTATTGGCATGCCAGTGCTGATGTTCAACATCAAGGATATAATTTAAAGTGGAGCGAACTAAGAGGTGGCCCAGCTATTTTATTCCCCGGACACTGGAGTTATCATATTCATCTTTCTACCGATTCGCGAAAAAAATTGTTTTTCAGCTCCTATTTTGGTCGTTCTGTCTATGCTCAAAATATGGGTTCAGCTTTGCACATGAACCTGGGAATTAATTATCAGCCATTAGATTTTCTAAAGTTATCGGTTGGGCCTAATTTTTATCAATCACGCCAAGGAGCTATTTATGTAGATGACGAACAAGTGAATAACAAAAATCTATACATCGTTTCAAGCATTTTTCAAAAACAAGTTTCAGCCAATATTCGGGTAAATTTATCATTCACTCCTGATTTGAGTCTTGAATATTGGGGACAGCCATTTTTGTTTTCAGCGAACTATTACGGTTATAAGAAAGTTACAAATCCAGATCAGAAAAATTTTGAAAGTCAATTCCATCTTTACTCACAAAACCAGATTACATATGATGCCGGAAACAATCAGTACTTAATCCATGATCCAGCCAACCCGGGGTCAACCATTACGCTGGATAATCCTGATTTTAGTGTAGCCGAATTCCGGTCGAATATGGTTCTGCGCTGGGAATTCGTGCCTGGTTCAACGTTATACCTGGTGTGGTCACAAAGTAACAGTAACTCCACGTCTCAGGGGATTTTTAATTTTAAGGAAAATCTGACAACCCTGGCTGATACCAAACCTACCAATGTTTTCCTCGTAAAATTTTCTTATCAGTTTAAGATCTAGATTAGTTATTCCCGGAAACCAACATCATCAGATTTTTCATGAGGTAATTTCAAAACTTCTTTGATAATTGCTGAAAAATTTCGTGCCTGGAAATCATATTGTTAATTATAAATACAAGAATTTCCTTCAATAAATTTGAGGTCAAATGATTTTTTTGACGTAACAAAATACGTCCTCCCCCGTCCTAAGAGTGAAATTGTTTTTAGGAAAGTCTTCTCATTATTTTAAAACAATCTGTCGAACCGGTTCATTTAATTTCTGGTTGATTATGGATCAAATGTGGTAAATCAGAAAAGAAATTATGAGTAAGTCTCTTCCCGGTAATAAAAATTGATTCTTTAATCCTGTTCATTAACGGACATAAATTGTCAGCAATGTGTACACTCGTTTTTT
>CAZGZO010000040.1:0-16833 GCA_964529695.1 uncultured Lentimicrobiaceae bacterium | reverse complement strand
AGAGCACCTGACTCATAATCAGGTGGTCCCAGGTTCAAGTCCTGGTGGGCCCACCCCGACAACCCCTCGATTTTTCGTGGGGTTTTTTCTTTTCCAGACTTTCTTTTATTTCTTTAATTTTAACCTATGAATTGGCAAGAAAATGTATCAAATTTCTTAGGGAATAAGCTGGGTAAATCGATTGAAATTCAGTCATATTCAGGTGTGGGCGGAGGTTCCATAAACCTTTGCTATCGCCTTGAAACAAACGAGGGTCCCTTTTTCGTAAAAATTAATGATGCACATCGCTATCCGCAGATGTTTGAAAAAGAGGCTCTGGGGTTGGAAGTGCTGGCAGAAGCAAAGGAGATTCCTGTGCCGGAAGTAGTTGGCTTTGGAGAAGATGGAAAAGACGCTTTTTTGGTATTGAAGTTTATTCAGTCTGCGGCTCATAGTGCGGATTTTTGGAATGATTTCGGACATCGTCTGGCTGCCTTGCACAAACACAGTCAGCCGTCTTTCGGTCTTTCACACGATAATTATATAGGTTCGTTGCACCAAAGCAATAGGGAACATACTTCGTGGGAAGAGTTCTTTATCGAAGAACGGTTGCAACCTTTGATTCGTATTGCTTTTGATAATCGTGAAATGGACAGTCTGGACGTGAAAGCCTTTAATCTTTTTGAAAAAAGGATTCCTCAAATCTTTCCGGAGGAACCTCCGGCATTGATTCATGGCGATTTATGGAGCGGCAACTATATGGTCAACGAAAATGGTAATGCTGTTATCATTGATCCTGCCGTGTATTATGGCCACCGCGAAATGGATTTGGGCATGTCACAGCTTTTCGGCGGTTTTCATCCCGGTTTTTATGAATCTTATGATGATGCGTTTCCTTTGCGACCGGGGTGGCGGGATAGATTGGATTACTGTAACCTTTATCCGCTGTTAGTTCATGTAAACTTATTCGGGAGATCCTATCTGGGGCAAATCAGGTCCATTCTTAGAAAATTTCGGAGTTGATATTTCGGTGCGTGTTAAAGATTAATTCAATCTCTGTTGAACAGGAATTAACATAATGTTAAACTAGAGAAGAATCTCTTTTTCAAGGATCATTGCGTATATTTGTAGCACCAATTTTTAATGCCGGCTATGCAGAAACACCTTTTTATTAGTGATCGCCTTTTCAGGGCAGCTGTCTTTACGGCTGCTGTGGTTATTGTGATTGCCGGAGTTATTACTGCTGAGTCTATTATCACCATGCTTTTATTGGCATTTTTTTTCAGTGTGATTAGTGCTCACCTCGTTTCATGGCTCGACGAAAAGAAAGTACCTCATATTTTATCTGTTATCATTGTAATGGTTGGTATCTTGCTGTTGATATTAGGCTTAAGTAGTATTATCGGCGGTTCCATTACTAGTTTTACAGCCCATTTGGGGAAATATGAAAACCGACTTACAGGAATTATTACTTCTATCAATCAGGAATTTAGCCGGCTGGGCGTTAATATCTCCACGCAAAAGTTGACTCAAACTTTTGATCCGGTTAAAATACTTGATATCACTGCCTCTACACTAGGTCAGTTAGGGAATGTGATGAGTAACACTACACTTATCTTCTTTATTGTATTATTTGTTTTGCTCGAGATGAGAAGCATTTCTCTGAAATCCAAAATTTTTGGTTCTTCTTCCGTAGGAAAAACCCTGAAAAATATTACAAGGATAGAAAAAAGTGTTCGGCATTATCTCGTCATCAAAACTATTATTAGCCTGCTAACAGGTGTTTTAATTTGGATCTGGCTGAGCATTATCGGTGTAGAATATGCTGTATTATGGGCACTTATTGCCTTTTTGCTGAATTACATTCCAAACATTGGTTCCATTATTGCTGCTATACCCACCATGTTATTTAGTTGGATACAACTTGGATTTATACCCATGATATGGGTTGCTGTGGGATATGTTGCTGTCAATTTATCCATCGGATATTTTATTGAGCCTCGCGCTATGGGACGTGGGATGGGATTATCAACTCTGGTGGTTTTCCTTTCTTTGATTATTTGGGGATATATCCTCGGTATTGTCGGAATGTTTCTGTCCGTGCCGTTAACAATGACACTGAAAATCATCCTGGAATATAACGATAGCACCAAACATCTGGCTGCTATGCTTGGAACTGACGAGGAAGCGTTGAAACTGATTAATGAAAAAGAATTGCGCAATCTCAACAACAATTCGGAAAATTCTGACAACGACCACCAATAGCAAAAAACGATTAAAGGTATTTATTTGTTGATTTTTTATATCCGGATAAGAATTCAGAAAAATGATTTCCTCTAATCCCCTCAAAAGGAGGGGTGCAGGGGCGGGTCATTAAAAATCTAATCATTTTTCTGAATTCTGTCATATCAGAGTCCTTCAGCTTCGTACAACTCTAAAGAGATTCCAGTACCTCAAAATAATATTTAGTTTCTAAACCCTTTTTAGCATGGATTTTGTCATTGTTTTTATGTCTTTTCTCAGTACTTTTGTCACCTGGTTTTTATAATAAATTGTATGGAAGCAGCTGAAGGTAATAACAAATCTCTCAATTTTGTTGAGGCCATTGTTGAAGAGGACCTCAAAAACAAGAAACATCAGGGAAAGATTCATTTTCGTTTTCCCCCGGAACCCAACGGGTTTTTGCACATTGGTCATGCTAAATCTATTTGCCTGAATTTCGGGCTTGCAGAAAAATATGACGGCTATTGTAATTTACGTTTTGATGATACGAATCCAACCAAAGAAGAGACCAAATATGTTGAGTCTATCAAAAAAGATATTCAATGGCTTGGATTTCAATGGTATGAGAAACCTTTGTATGCTTCTGATTATTTTGATCAGTTGTACGAATGGGCTGTTCAGTTGATTAAAGACGGAAAAGCTTATGTGGATGAACAGTCGCAGGAAGCCATCAGCCAGCAGAGAGGAATTCCTACACGGCCCGGGACCGAAAGCCCGTTTCGCAACCGACCGATTGAAGAGAATCTTGAGTTGTTTGAACGCATGAAAAACGGTGAGATAAAAGATGGCACCATGGTATTGAGGGCTAAGGTGGATATGAATTCTCCTAACATGCACATGCGAGATCCCATCATGTACCGGGTTTTGCATGCCGACCATCACCGAACAAAAGATAAATGGAATATTTATCCCATGTACGACTATGCTCATGGGCAATCAGATTATATCGAAGGAATTACGCATTCTTTGTGTACACTTGAGTTTGAAATTCACCGCCCGCTTTACGACTGGTTTTTGGATCAGGTAGCAGATGGTCCCCGTCCACGACAGATTGAATTTGCCAGGTTGAACCTGAGTTACACTGTGATGAGTAAGAGGAGGTTGTTGGAGCTAGTGAATAAAGGATTGGTTTCCGGTTGGGACGATCCGCGTATGCCTACTCTTTCTGCATTACGCCGTCGTGGTTATACGCCGGAATCCATCCGTGATTTCTCCGAACGTGTAGGTATTGCCAAGCGCGACAATATGATTGATGTTAGTTTGCTTGAGTTCAGTGTGCGTGAACACTTGAACAAAGTGGCTCCTCGTGTCTTTGGGGTTCTGGATCCTGTTAAGGTGATTCTGACCAATTATCCTGAAGACAAAGTTGAAATTCTGGAGATTGAAAATAATCCGGAAGATCCGGAAAGCGGAGCCCGGAAAGTACCGTTCTCTCGTGAATTATACATAGAACGTAAGGATTTTATGGAAGATCCTCCTAAGAAGTTCTTCCGGCTGGGGCCTGATAGAGAAGTTCGGCTGAAGGGAGCTTATATCATTAAATGTGAGGATTATAATAAGGATGAGCAGGGAAATGTCACAGAAATTTATTGTACTTATGATGAAGGTACAAAAAGTGGAGGACATAATCAGCGCAAGGTAAAAGGAACCTTGCATTGGGTTTCAGTACAACATGCTATAAATGCGGAAGTCCGTTTATACGATCGGCTTTTCCTTGATGAAGATCCATCCGGGCATAAAGATGTTGACTTTAAAGAATTCTTAAATCCCGATTCTTTGAAGATATTGCAAGATTGTAAGTTGGAACCATCACTGCAAAATGCTGAAGCAGGCGATAAGTTTCAGTTTCAGCGGATGGGATATTTCTGCGTCGATCCGGACAGCGAAAAAGGACATCTTGTATTTAACAGGACGGTTCCGTTACGTGATAGCTGGGCCAAGAAAATATAATATCAGGTGTTTTCAGGATCTTTTTGTTTCCTGCCATTGGTTAGGTTTTTATAATATTCCTTATCTGAAATGAAAAGGAGCTTTTCCACTGCGGCATAAATTTTACCTTGTGTGTCAACAAAGCTAACAGGCAGTGTGATATGCATCTTTTTGTTGCTTGAAACTTCATCGCGGATTTCTTCCAGCAATTCTTCTGTAATTAAAAACCTGGCGAAAACTGTTTTGTTAATAGGTTTCAGGAATTTGATCTTGGCTTCTTTGTCCCAAACCACGTAATCTTTACCCAGAATATTTAGGAGTTGTACCATATAAATCGGATCCAGTGCTCCGAAAATGCTGCCTCCAAATACGGTTCCCACATAATTTTTGGTACGCCAGTAAAGTCTTAATTTGATATGGATTTCGGTATAATCGGAAGAGATAAAAGTCACCCTTGCCCCCGTACTACGATAAGCCGGAAAGAAATTGAAATACAACCTTCTGAGTCGTGTCTTCCTACTTTCCTTTTTATCGGTTTCAAAGAGTTTCACATTCGTAACTTCAGGATAATATCAGGCGACGTAAACTTCCAGCAGTTTAGCTGTTCCAGTAGGATCCAACAAAATTTCTTCAATAATATTTGGAACGAGAACCGCTTCTCCTTTTTTGATGTCAATACTTCCTTCGTTCCATGTCAGCTTTCCGGCACCTTCCACACACATATATATCACAAAAGAATCCATTTCTTCCAAATCTTTTGTAATGGGTTCATCAAATTCCAGAATATTGGTGGTGAAATAAGGGCTTTTTACCAATGTTGCAGTTCTGTTTTTGCTGGTAGCGTATTCGGTTTTGTAATGAAGTGGAACGGCATAATCAATGGCATCCAGCGCTTCTTTAGTATGTAGTTCCCGCTTCAATCCTGCAGCATCAATACGGTTCCAATCGTAGATACGGTAAGTAGCATCTGAACTTTGCTGGATTTCGGCCAATAATATTCCGGGACCGGTTGCATGAACTCTACCGGCCGGCATAAAAAACACATCTCCGGATTTGACAGTTTCGTAGTTGAGAATTTCCGGTAGTTTGTTTTCTTCAAAATATTTCAGGTAGGTTTCCCGATCGATTTTTTCCTTAAAACCAGTGATTAACTGTGCATCTTCATCAGCTTGAAGAATATACCACATTTCGGTCTTGCCATTGGGCATTTTTCTTTTTTGTGCCAGCTCATCATCAGGATGCACCTGGATGGAAAGCCAGTCGCGCGCATCAATAAATTTCAATAATAGTGGAAATTCATCTCCAAATGCTTCATAAACGGAATCGCCAACCAAATCGCCCATGTAAACGCTGACAAGTTCATTCAGGTCATTACCCTCCAGAAATCCATTCTGCACGACGGAAACATTCTCAGGATAGGCAGAAATTACCCATGCTTCCCCACAATTGGGCAAGTTTCCGTAATCCATGCCCAGCTCTGTTTTTATTTTGTCCCCGCCCCAAAGTTTGTCTTTGAAAATGGGGTGAAATTTTAAAGGATATATTGAATTCATATTTTTCTTAATTGAGGGGCAAAATTACTGAAATTTTTTCTTCCGGTTTTTTTAATGACACACGATACTAATATTGATTCAAAGGAAGTGTAAAGGCAATCTTTTTATAATTTTATACCATGTTTTTCATAGGCGGAACCTATCCCAAAACGGAACAATATCGCTCGAATGTGAAAGAGCACTGCTTTCATTGCAACAATGACAGTTATTGGATTTTGCAAAAGAACCGGCAGGTGTTGAATCTGTTTTTCATACCAATTGCTACTTTGAAAACAACGTATTTATTCATCTGTCCCATTTGTGGACAGGGTAGAAATCTCGACCCGGAAGAATTTGATGAGAAGATGCGGCGTGAAAAACGTATATCCCTGGAGAATAAGTAGATAAATTAATAATCTTTAAACAAATCAGTATGGAAGAAACACCCATGAACAAAAAAGAAAAGCTAAGTCTGATTTTTGATTTTATGCAAAGGACGATGGTCCATTATGCGATGTGGTATCAGGAAGTGAAAGAAAATTTCGGGCCTGAGCGTGCGGCAGAAATCATGGAAGAAGCTTGGCAGAAGAGTTATTCCATACAGATGAAAAGGTTGTCGAAGGTAATGGATTTTGAAATGGAAGATGGCTTTCCCAAAGCGTTGTTAGAACTGGATGATGAGAAATTAGATGCACTTCAGGAAGCTGTTGCGGTAAACTGGCTGGCTAATGACGGTGTATGGTTTCAGTCGGTGGAGTTCTCCGAAGGAATGAAACCGGCAAAAAAATGTAATGATGCAGCCTGGGGCAAATTTTCACCTTATGAAGCTTTGCGTATAAAAAAAATACTGAATCTTCCTGAAAAAGCAGGTATTGCCGGACTGAAACAAGCAATGGCTTACCGGCTGTATGGAACTGTAAATACCCAGTCGTTTGCCAATGAAACAGAAACCAGCGTCGATTTTTATATGAATGAATGCCGTGTGCAATCTGCCCGGAAACGAAAGGGACTTGATGATTATCCCTGTAAATCAGGAGGTATAATTGAGTATTCCACTTTCGCGAAGACTATAGATTCGCGTATTAAAACCACGGTAATAGGCTGTCCTCCGGATGTACATCCGGAGGATTGGTATTGCGGCTGGCGGTTTTATATTGATGCTTAGAACCCTGCCTGCTGGATTTGGGATGGTTGCGCTGTTTCCGTTTCTGTACAATTTTAATTGGATAGCGTGTTTGTTTTATGGCACGCGCTGCAACCTAAAATCCGCAAGTCAAAATAAAAATAAGCCACGAATTCCCGAATTTTCACAAATACAAATGCACACGAAATAATTCAGATTCACCAAAAATGGTGAATCTGAATTTGCGTCAATTCGGGTCATTTGTGACAAAAAAAATTGCAGATATCACACACAAATTAGGGGTTTTGCCCTTAAACTGAGTAGCCCGGGGCTTAAGCCCCGGGCTACTGATATCAATCCCTTTTTCCTTTGCACCGAAGATATATTAATTATGTATATTCATAAATTGCGACTTCAAAAAAGACTTGCAGATTTTAGGTGCAAGTGCGATACCTAACAATAAAAGGAGTCGGGCTTTCAGCCCTTATCCTACTCTTCTGTTATATCACAGGTCTTCGTAAATTCCGGCTTGTGTTTTTAGGTTTCGTCCTTTCAGGACTTCTTCAAACTATATATTGAATGCCTTTGCCCTTCTGGTATTTTTGAAACGTGACAGTAAATTTTTTACGGCTACTGGGTCAGAATCGCAAGATTGGGTTTCATGGCGGCAGGGATTGGAGTGGTAGCTTGCCGGAAGCGCTGTGTAGCAGCTGCCGACGGGCGGAGGCGACCAGAGGAAGCCCGCCTGCCGACGAGCAGATGCACACATGGGCTTTTGGCAACTATGAACGGAAAGCCCGGTTCAGCCGCCCTAAATAACTTTAATCTTTACTGATCCAGTTTCTCTTGCAACGACTTAAACCCTTCTCCGAGGATTTCGTTGGAGTTGATGATCGTGACGAAAGCGCGTGGGTCGATGTTGTTGATGTAAGACTGTAAGATGATTGCTTCACGACGGTTGACCACGGTAAAAATGATTTGTTTTTCCTGTTGCTGATACATGCCGGTGCCTCCTAGGAGTGTGCCGCCCCGTTTTAAATCATGCATGATTTTCTCACCGATTTCTTTGTATTTATCAGAAATGATAAGTAGTACTTTATCGTAGTTCATTCCTTCGAGAAAGGTATCGACGACTTTGCCCGTAATGAAAATAACAATGATAGAGTAAAGCGGTATCTTCCAGTCTTTGAAGAAGATAAGGCCTAGTAAGACAATGGTAGAGTCGACCATAATCATGAGCTGACCCACAGGCATACGGGTGTATTTACTGATTATCATACTAATGATGTCGGTTCCTCCTGAAGTAGCTTTGGATTTGAAAATCAGCCCCACTCCGACACCAAGAAACAATCCACCGAAAATACATGAAAGTAAAGGATCGCCGTTAACCAGCGGTTTATAACCATAGAAATAGGTGATACCGTCATTAAAAAAAGCAGTAAGTGTAAATCCGAGGACTGTTTTGATACCAAAACGAGGTCCGAGAATTTTGATGCCAATGATAGTCAATGGAATGTCGAATGCCAATGCCACCATTCCCACCGGCGTGTTGAAAAGGTAGTGGATTATAATTGAAATCCCGTAAACACCCCCCGGTACAATTTTATAAGGAGTGATGAAAAATACAAAACCGGACGCCAGAATGAACGAACCGACTACAATAAGGCTGTAATTGATGAACCACTTTTTGCTGAAGACTTTTTCTTTGCTGATAAATGCCATAATTCCGAATTTTCATAGGTTTAATGCCTTTTGCAAGGCATTGTAATTAAATTATTTACCTGTTGTTGCAGGGGCAATAAAAAGCCGGCAAAATTAAGTATTTAAAACCAAAGGCAAATAAGTTTATGTTAAGTTTTTTTGATCAATTTTATAAGTAGTACACGAATGCACGAACTTATGGCGTATAAAACTGTTCCAGCTATGCTAAAACCGGGTATTGGTATGCTGAAGAAATTTATTCAGTTAAAATTTGAGACTTCGTGGCTTATAAAACAAAAAAATCCGCTTCCCTGGAGAAGCGGATTTCAATCGCCTTAACAAAAAACTATTTGAGAGTAGTTAATAGTTGTTTATTTGCCTGAAGAAACTGGAAGACTTTTTCCGTGTTGAACGGAATGTCATTCACATATTTTTCTTCAGTAACCTTGAACACTTGGGTAAGAGCCTTTTGATACATTGCTTCCATGGCTATCTTGTGAGTATCAAAAGGAATGTCGTTTACTTCTTCTTCTTCAGGAACTGTAAAATGAACCTGGATTGCTTTCTGGTATTGTGCTTCTGCAGCTATCTTTGCAGTGTTGAAGGGGATGTCGTTAACATATTGTTCTTCGGGGAGAGCATATGTAGCGTTGTCATAGAGTACGCTTGAATCAGCCTGGGAAGCGAAAGCTGAGCCGCCTAGAATTAAGAGTGTGATTGCGAACCCTGCTAAAATATTTTTTATCCTTTTCATCGTTTTGTAGCTTATGAGTTATTTAGTACTTTATTAGGAACCAGTTCTATGCCAAACTGCGTAACTAATTTATAATTAATTCTTTATGAAAGTAATTGAATAATGAAACAGGAAGTCGTTATTATTAAACCGAACAGTATTGTTCGCTAGTGAACAGATTAAGATTCTTTTAAGAATGCTTTGGGAAAGAGATGGAATTATCCAGTTATTTCATTCCTTGCAAATAGTGGGAAAGAAGCTGTTCTGAAGCTTCATAAGGAGATATTTTCTTTTCCAGAATTTGATTTTTAAAGGATTCTAATAACTGATTGATCTCGGGGTGCTGAAAAAAGTGTTCGGTAATTCCCGCATGGATTGTTTCGTCCAGGATTTGCAGAGCCTGCTGTTGTCTGTTTTTGTCAAAGAAACCATTGTCTTTGGTGCGTTTTAGGAAGTTTTCCATTTGATTCCAGATATCTTCCAGACCTTGTTTTTGAAGTGCCGAGGCTTTCATGACATCCGGTGTCCAGCCATTGGGTAAGGGCGGGAACAAGTGCATTGCCTGTTTGTATTCTTGCATAGCCATTTCTGCTTTTTTCAGGTTGTCGCCGTCCGCTTTGTTGATGACCACCAGATCGGCCATTTCCATGATACCTCTTTTGATACCCTGGAGTTCGTCACCTCCACCCGCTAACTGAAGCAGCAAGAAGAAATCCACCAGGTTGGAGACTGCAGTTTCAGATTGTCCTACGCCAACAGTTTCAACAAAAATCACGTCAAAGCCTGCGGCTTCGCAAAGGATCATGCTTTCACGGGTTTTGCGGGCTACGCCACCTAATGTTCCGGCACTGGCTGATGGCCGTATGAAGGCGTCGTTGTGACTACCCAATGCTTCCATGCGTGTTTTGTCACCCAGAATGCTTCCTTTGGTCCTTATGCTGCTTGGGTCGATTGCCAGCACGGCAACGCGTTTTCCTTTTTCAATGAGCAACAAACCAAACGATTCGATAAATGTACTTTTCCCAACGCCGGGAACCCCGGTAATTCCCAAACGAAACGACTGTCCCGAATAGGGCAGACACTTTTGTATAAGCTCCTGTGCAGCTTTGCGATCCCTTGGTAAGGTGCTTTCTATTAGTGTGATGCCACGCCCCAGCGCTGTTCTGTCATTTTTGCGGATGCCTTCAAACAGCGATTCAACATCAGGTTTACCGCGGGTGTACTTTTTCTTCCCCGAACGCAATGCCGGGTTCACCGAATCGGGTTTTTCCACACCCGGATTTACTTTTAATGCTGATTTATAAGGTTTCTGTGGCACGGCAATTTTGTTTTATCTAAAAACAAAAATACGGAAATTGGGAAGATGTGGGGAGGTTGGGGAATTTTCTTGTGGGTAGATTTCCCCCTATAGGGGGCCAGGGGGTCGCGATGGCATGGCCTGTGATCTCGTAACATAATCAAACTCCAAACAAATTTTCCCCATTCCACCATTTGATAAAATCAAAAAAAACGTACTTTTGCAATCCCGAAAAGGAAAGCAGTTCTTAAAAATAATACTCTCCGTAGCTCAGTTGGCAGAGCAGCTGACTCTTAATCAGCGGGTCGAAGGTTCGAGCCCTTCCGGGGAGACTTTTTGCAGAAAAGGAATGAAAATTATTTTTTCATTCCTTTTTTTGTGTCGGAGTCGTCAATGAATAATATTCCTGGAAAAACCTTTCCCAGGCTCTAAAAGTAATTTTACTAAATACAGGGCCAAAATCAGGAGTGCCGGAGCTGTGTAAACCCCTGGGAAGTAACCATGTTGCCTCAATGCCAGTATTGGATGTCCAATGACGTTTAATATTTCAATAATAACCCAAAGCCAAATCAGGCCTTGATAGGAAATCTGTTTTTTTCTCGTTGCTATCCACCAGCAAAGAATTCCAAATATGAAAAGACTGACATTTACAATGATAAAACCTGTTCCGGGATTAGATGAAACTGATTCGGAGATAACTTTTGCAGGTGCCAGTACAACCCATAGTCTGCCGAAATATTCCTCAATAGAATGGAGACCCTGGAAAAGGACCAATAGCAGGAACACTATTTTAATTCTTTTGTACATAATGCCAGGTTATTCAGTTTTGTGTAAGCATATCATTGCTTTATACAACAAAGGTAAGCCCCAAAACCCCAAAAAGGAAAGCGGTTAAAAAAAATTAATACTCTTCGTAACCTTGTTAGCGGCGTATCAGGCTATTAGTCAGTATGTTGATGTTTTGATATATCCAGAGAGACATTAAAACAAAAGGTCACAACAATCTAAATTGTTGTGACCTTTTTTACTTTCATCGCTTCCTTTTGAAAAAATATTCAGAAGTAATAGGGAAGGCCTATTTTATTTTAACATTTACCGCCTTTAAACCCTTTGGCCCTCTTTCTGTTTCAAATTCAACCTGGCAACCTGTTTTTAAATCCCCATCAGAGTCATTGCGATGTACAAAAATTGATTCTTTGGACTCAGAGTCAATAATAAAACCAAAGCCTTTTGTTTCATCATAATGATTAAGTCTGCCAGTCCTTATTTTGATTTTGTTATTGACACGGTCTTCTGCCTTTGGGATCCCAATCTCGATATTTTCAGCTTTAACTTCTTTTTTTTGCGTTAAATCAGGTGGGGTTGAGGTAATATTTCCATTCTCATCCACCCAGGCTATCATATCATCAAGGTCACCTTTTTTGCCTTGTTCTTTTCTTTCAAGCCTACGCTTTTCTTTTTCTTTTCGTTTTTTCTCTTTTTTGTTTCTTACTTCTTTTTTGCCGAAAGTTTCACTGGATCTTCCCATGCACTATTTTTTATTTGTTTATAAACTGTTATTAAATTCATCTTTCAAACGCTCAAATACTTCCTTGACGGTAGTAATTGATTTTATAGAATACCCCTTAGCTCCTGAAAATGCAAAACCTGATTCAAATTTACCATGATAAGCAGATAGTAAAGCTTCTGCAATACAGTAACTTGTTGTTTTGGGATTACAGGATTTTATACAACGATATTTACATTTTTCGGGTCGTTTTTCTCCACGGTCTGCAGCCAGCAGAAAATCATTTTCAATGGCCCTTCCCGGAAGACCAACCGGACTTTTTATAAGCCGTATTTTTTTCTGGACAGCATCAATAAAAGCTTGTTTAAAATTAGTGGAAGCATCGCATTCCCGGGTAGGTATAAAGCTGGTGCCTAATTGAACACCGGACACACCCAGGTTAAAAAGGTTACTTATCTGCCCTCCGGTAGTAATCCCTCCACCGGCAATAACAGGTACTTCTTTTTTGAATTTAGCTTTTAAATCTTTAGTAATTTCCAGAACTTCCTGAACAATTGTTTGAAGATTGTATTTGTTCTTTTCTAAATCGTTGAAACTAAATCCCAAATGACCTCCGGCTTCTGGTCCCTCTACCACAAATGCATCGGGTAGGTAATTAAAATTCTGCCACCATTTTTTTGCAATGATAAGGGCGGCCCTTCCTGACGAAACAATAGGAACGAGTTTCGTATCACTATCTTTGGTTTTATACTTTGGTAAATCCAAAGGTAATCCGGCACCGGAAAATATGATGTCTATCTTTTCTTTTATTGAAGTTTGTACTAAATCGCTGAAGTTGGAAAGTACCGACATAATATTGACAGCAAGTACTCCGGTTGTTGCCTGACGGGCTTTGCGAATTTCTCCGATTAAACCTTCAATGTTATTTTGCCTGTATGATTTATCAGGCGTTCCATGTATTAACCCCGTGCCTACCGCAGCAATCGTGCCAATGCCACCTTCCTTTGCAACAGCAGAAGCAAGGCCGGATAAGGAAATACCAATACCCATTCCACCTTGTACGATGGGAACGGGTATTGTTAAATCTCCGATTTTGAATGATTTCAATTCTAAATTATTTTACGTTAAAAGCAACTTCTCCTTTGTCACCTTGTTTGATGTCAAAAGTTACTTTTTGCCCTTCTGAAAGACCTCTGTGAGGACTTGCTAAACCTGACCGGTGGACAAAAACATCCTTTTTCCCTTCGGTTTCGATAAACCCAAAACCCTTGGTTTCGTTATACCATTTTACAGTTCCTTCGGTCATAACTTAGTATCTTCTTCTGTTATTGAATTCGCGTTTTTCACGCGCTTCGTTTACTACCATTTCGCGGTTTTCCAATGTGGCACCATTCAGTTCGTCCATTGCTTTTTTGGCTTCCGCTGAATCGTTCATGGTAACAAAACCAAATCCTTTGCTCCGTCCGCTAAACTTATCTATAATGATTTTTGTTTCGCTTACGGAACCATACTCTTCGAAAATGTCTCTTAAGTCATTTTCATCAACCTTATAATCAAGGTTGCCAACATAAATATTCATATAATATTAAAAGTTAAGGCCTGATAAATCTTCAAGCTTCATTATTACTGTGCAGTATTTTAGTGAGGGAATAATCTGATCCAACTTTTCCTTTTTCTAAGCGTGCTGCATTTTATTTCTGAAAAAGGACAAAAAAACGTATCAATCGAAACTAACAGAGGTGAAAATGTACTATTTCAGTTTTCAATTTCGCGGCAAATGTACAAAAACATATTCCGTATTTAACAGGAAATGAATTAATTAATTATTAATGCGGTTGAAAAACAACACAATTTGTTATGGTTTAGGTTATTAGGAAAGAGTTAACGCTTTATTTCTTTTTTAGTTCTATAAAGAATGAATAGTAAAATTTATCCGCGTTACCCATGCTTTCGATATGCAGATCCGATTCTGAAACAATGGTCTGAAATTCATCCCACTTTACAGCTTCAGAAAAAGTGTCCACCGCATCATTCCACAAAATGTTGGCATACAAAATTTTATCGCTGTAATACATTTCAATCTTTTTGGATAAAGAATTATCATTTTGCTTTTTCGCAATTTTTTGTTTCAGCTTTTCAATCCCGGAAAAATATTGACAAATGATGATCGAACCGTTATCGCTCAACATGTTTTTTGCCTTTTCAATCAATCTTCTTTTTTCCTGAGCATTAAAATAGAAAAGCACATAATTCATCAGGATGATATCCTGTTTAGTGTTGGGGGCGTACTTAAAAAAGTTCTGGTTCAATATATTTATTTGTTCAATTCCTTCAAATTTTTTCCTGGTGACATCACAAACTTTGGGGTTGAGCTCGATGCCGGTAATGGTAGAATTTGGATAAGCAGCATGGACAGCCTCAATATAATTACCATAGCCACACCCCAAATCAAATACCTTTATTTTATCTTCCGGTTTAATGTTTTTCAAATAGTCCAAAAAAGCAAACCGCGTAAAATTCTTAAATGCATTTTGTCCCGATTCGGTATAATAATCCTCGTCAAAAGGACTTTTGATTTTTTCCGGTATGTTGAGATCGATGAGGTTGTACAGAGTCTCACACAAACGAACCTCATAATCCAGTTTCTTTTCGCTGAGCAGTGTTTCCCATTGATGTTTGTTCTGAGAAATATGACGGAAGACATACTTCAGATCGTTATATCTTTTCATTAGATCCATGACGAAAAGAAAATCACTAATTAATCTTTTTTCTGTTTTTGTCATGGAACCAACCTCTAAATCCTGGTCCTGTATTATTTTGGCAGGAATATCTTCTTCGACGAATCTTTTGTACCTGTCATGCAGGACCAAATGATTGTTTTCTGATATTAATATCCCAAAATGGTACAAGAATTCGATGTAGGATTGTTCAACCTTACTTCTGCCATTTACATCAGATAATATAATTGTTGTATCTGATTGATTTTCAGAAAAATTTTTCGACAGCGACTTCAAGGCAACCAATCTCAGAAAGTTCAACATCCTTTCAAAAAAAACGAGTTTGTAAGCCGTTGCGCCTATTTTCGTCCTTCGCAGGGCTTTGACAAGCATCCGGCTGGAAAAATCCAACCGGATGAATTGAAATGATTGCCGAAATTTTGAGAAATTGATTTCTTGATTTGTAACCATTGATCAGCTCATGTTATGAAGGGTCAAAAATAAAAACCTCTTCAATACTCAGGTTGAAAACTTTTGAAACTTCATAGGCCAATTGCAAAGACGGATTGTATTTTCCTTTTTCAAGGAATACAATAGTTTCCCGTCTTACATTTACATTTTTTGCCAAATCTTCCTGCGTGAGATTATATTTTGCCCGCAGTTCTTTAATGCGCGTTTTCATCTTTAATTCCTGTTTTGGAATAATAAATCCAATATCCGACAAATATTAACCCCATCCCGAGAACACCGATTGGAA
Organism: uncultured Lentimicrobiaceae bacterium; assembly: GCA_964529695.1. Taxonomy (GTDB): domain Bacteria; phylum Bacteroidota; class Bacteroidia; order Bacteroidales; family F082; genus Sulfidibacterium. The sequence goes on along the minus strand of CAZGZO010000040.1, from coordinate 1,275 downwards.
TTACAACACCGATATTCGAGTTGATGCTGAAAATGGCAATCAGTGTCCATTGATAAAAGGAAAGTGCGAAAGCATTTGCAGCCGCTTTTTGCCTGATGCGCCGACTCAATTCATCTTCAATGGTGAGGCCTTTCTTTTCGGCTTTAATTCTTTTCATGGCTGCTCCCACACTAATAGATACAACAACTAATACAAGTCCTGCAACACTATATTCCAGTGTGCCAATATTTTCCATAGTGGAGTAAAGCCAGAAAACTACTGTAAAAACTACAGCCCCTGCGAACATGAGTATCAATGAAATTTTAGTTTTAGTCATAATTTTTTATTTTAAATGTTATAAAAATCTAACGCAAAGTTAGAAATAAATAACATCTGTCCAAATTTTTTCTTGATTTTTTTGTGAACCTGGATTCGAATGAGTCAGTTTAATTTATGGTTGCCAAAAAAGATCAGCTGATTTTAGGGCCAAACAAAGGGTGCTCTTCCATAGCTGAGTAGCCCGGGGTTTAAACCCCGGGCTACTGATAACTATACACAATCGTGCAGGTTTCTCAATTCGAATAAGGTTGAAGGCATATGACTATTCAAATACTTAGTCTCTATCCCATTCATAATAATTTGAAGCTTCATTTAAAATAAAACCCGTTTTGGGGTATAATTTATTTCCAACAACATTTGTCTTTTCCGTTTCTAAAAACATGCCGCAGGCTTTTGTTTCTCTTACCAGTTGCTTTGCTTTTTCTATTAAATCAATGGAAATTCCTTTCGATCTAAAATCGGGATTTACAAACAGGTCATTTAAGAGCCACAATTTTTTCATCCTTGTGGATGAGAATAGAGGATAAAGTTGAACAAAGCCTGCTATTAAATTATCAGGTGTCTCAGCTACAAAAATTTCAGAATCTTTTTGCTCAAGCCGCTCTGATAAAAATCTTTTTGCGCTTTCAATATCCGATTCTTTTCTATAAAAAACTCGATAAGCATCAAACAATTTGGCAATTTGATCCAAATCATTTTTTTTAGCGTTTCTATATCTCATTGTCTCCCGTTATTAATTGTTATTTATTTGAATTGTTTGTTAATAATACATTGTAAGTCGAACGAATCCCGATACGCTCCGCTATCGGGATAAATGAGTTGAATACTCCGTTGCTTGCCTGCCGGCAGACAGGTGAAAACTTTCACAGCGTAACCACCGGTTTGCTTTATTATTGATTTCGTTTCGTATTTAACTGTTTCAGCCCGCATTGCTTATGAGCCCGTGTTGGGCACTGT
>CAZGZO010000039.1:0-17313 GCA_964529695.1 uncultured Lentimicrobiaceae bacterium | reverse complement strand
AACAGGGCTGGTTTGCCTATCCTTTCAAGGATTTTTACTTTTTGATGCAGAACAACTACAGCACACTTGTCCCTGCACCCTTGTTCGATAAAAACAATAAAAATCTGTATCTTGGATTTAATCAGCCATTCCAGGAAGATCATAGGATTGTCTTTGATCAGGTCAACAATACGGAAACTTATAATGTCTATTATCTGCCAAACTCTGCCGCTGAAAAAGTGAAAAGTTTATGGCCTAATTGTAAGATTGTTCATTATTCAACGGCGTTGATAGAAAGCTTGTTGGTTGGATTTAAGAATAAACTTGATCCTAATCATTTTTTTGTGGATGTGCATGAAGACAATTTCGATTTGGTTTATTTCAAGGAGAATAAACTCTTCTATCACAATAATTTCTCATATCGAACTAAAGAGGACTTTATTTACTTTTTACTGTCAGCCGTTGAGCAATTGCAGTTGAATCCGGAAACGGTCCTGCTTGTTATGATGGGAAAAATTGACAAGAGCGATCCGAAATACGAAATGATTTACCGTTACATCAGGCGCCACGAATTTATGCCGCGTAATGATAATTTACAATATTCCTATTTGTTGGATAATGTAACGCATCATCAGTATTACACCCTTTACAACGTGTTGCAATGCGAATTATAGCCGGTTCTTATAAGGGCAGGGTGCTTCATGTCCCCAACAATTTACCAGTCCGACCTACAACAGACATGGCCAAAGAGGCACTGTTTAATATTTTCAGGAACTTATTTGAATTTGAAGGGAAAACAGTGTTGGATTTATTCTCCGGAACGGGTGCTGTTTCCTTTGAATTTGTTTCGCGGGGCTGTGAACAGGTATGGGCAGTAGATAAAAACAGAAACTGTACAGAATGGATAAAAAAAGCTGCCAAACAGTTCGAAATGAATAATTTGTATGTGCAACAGGCAGAAAGCTTTAAATTTATTAAAAGAAGCTTGCGCAGTTTTGATATTATTTTTGCTGATCCGCCTTATGCCATGGACGAAATAGAAAATCTGCCTGATGTGGTTTTTAATAGCACCATCTTGAAACCCGAAGGCTGGTTTGTAGTTGAGCACTCCCGTCGTCTTGATTTTTCCGGACATCCCCATTTTTTTGATCACCGCAAATACGGGAAGGTGAATTTTACTTTCTTTCAAAGGAAGACTGGCGAATAATTTTTTTTACATCATGTCTTCTGCGTTTAGAAATCCCCAAAAATCGTAACACAAAATCAAATTAAAGTACTCAGGATTTTCATACATTTACTGAATCAAAGCCCCTTGTTTCATGAATAGAAATGCGAATCTTGACAAACTAAATCAAATTCAAGAGTGGGATGTTATTGTAATCGGAGGCGGAGCCACTGGCTTGGGATGCGGAGTAGAGGCTTCTACCAGAGGTTTTACATCCCTTTTACTTGAGCAAAGCGATTTTGCAAAAGCTACTTCCAGCAGAAGTACAAAACTGGTTCACGGTGGTGTTAGATACCTGGCACAGGGTGACGTTTCACTCGTTCTGGAAGCGTTAAAAGAGCGTGGATTGTTACGGCAAAATGCACCTCATTTAGTTAGAAATCAGTCTTTTATTATTCCAAATTATGATTGGTGGGGTGGGCCTTTTTACACCATAGGGTTGAAGGTTTACGACATGATGTCGGGTAAACTGGGACTAGGTCCTTCCGAGCATATTAGCACTGAAGCGGTGATGAAAGCTATTCCAAATCTAAAAAATGAAGGTTTGAACGGAGGAGTGATATATTATGACGGGCAGTTTGATGATTCTCGTCTGGCTATCAATCTGGCTCAAACCATGGAAGATAATGAAGGGACTCCTGTGAATTATATGAAAGTCACAAGCCTTTTGAAAGATTATGCCGGTATTATTAATGGAGTGCATGCTGTAGATTTGGAAACGCAGGAGGAATATGATTTGAAAGCAAAAGTGGTGATTAATGCTACGGGTGTATTTGCGGATAGCATCATTCAAATGGATGAACCGGAAAGTAAAAGAACAATTGTCCCTTCACAGGGTGTTCACATTGTATTGGAGAAGAAATTTCTCCAGGGTGATTCGGCTATTATGATTCCGAAGACGCAAGATGGACGTGTATTGTTTGCCGTTCCCTGGCACGATAAAGTGGTGGTAGGAACAACTGATACTTTGATGGAAGATATTTCTTTAGAGCCACGGGCTTTGCCGGAAGAAATTGATTTTATTCTTGACACGGCTGGTCAATATTTGAGGTATCAACCAAAAAAATCGGATGTATTAAGTGTCTTTGCCGGATTAAGACCCCTGGCGGCTCCATCAGAAGAAGACGAAAAGACAAAGGAGATTTCAAGAAGCCATAAAGTGAGTGTAAGCCCTTCAGGATTAGTGAGTATTACTGGTGGGAAATGGACTACCTATCGAAAGATGGGTGAGGATACGCTTGATAAAGCTATTATGGTTGGAGGGCTGGAAGAGAAATCTTCTGTAACAGCACAGATGCCTATTCATGGTTATGTGAAGAATGTTGATGCATTGAATCATTTGCACTTTTATGGTTCGGATGGAACACGGATAAGAAATATGATCCGGGAAAATCCCGAGCTTGGAGAACCTCTGGTTTATCCATATCCATATACAAAAGCTGAGGTGATTTGGGCTGTCAGGGAAGAAATGGCCCGCACGGTGGAAGATTTTCTGGCACGGCGCATTCGTATGCTGTTGCTGGATGCCCGGAGGAGTATTGAAGCAGCCCCGATGGTTGCCAAAATTATGGGCGAAGAACTGGGATATCGTCGGCGCTGGCAACGGGAACAGGTTGAAATTTATACGGCTCTGGCCAAAGAATATATTCTGGAATAACGAAAACATCCTGTTTAACCTACGAAATTGATTATGAAAGAGAAATTCATTCTAGCATTAGACCAGGGAACTACCAGCAGCCGTGCAATTGTTTATGATAAGGCAGGAAAAATCAGATCTTTTGCCCAAAAGGAATTTCCACAGTATTTTCCCAAACCGGGCTATGTGGAGCATGATCCACAGGAAATTTACAGCTCGCAGATTAGTGTTGCTGCAGAGGCTATTACAAAATTGAATATTCATGATTTGGATATCGATGCTATCGGTATTACCAACCAAAGGGAAACCACCATTGTCTGGGAGCGAAAAAGCGGGAAGCCGGTTTGTAATGCTATTGTCTGGCAAGATCGACGCACTTCCGGTTATTGTGATCAGCTGAAAGCAGAAGGTCACCAGGATTTGATAAGACAAAAAACCGGTCTGGAAATTGATGCTTATTTCTCAGGAACCAAAATCAAGTGGGTTCTGGATAACATCCCTGGTGCCAGGAAGAAAGCCGAAAGGGGAGAGCTGGCATTTGGAACAGTGGATTCCTGGCTTATCTGGAATCTTACCAATGGAAGAAAACACCTCACCGACGTGAGCAATGCTTCGCGCACGATGTTATTTAATATTCATGCGCTGGAATGGGATGAAGAATTGCTTCAGCTGTTGAATATTCCTGCTTCCATGCTTCCGGAAGTGAAATCCAACAGCTATCCTTTTGGTGTGACGGATTCGCTCATATTTTCAAAAAAAATCCCTATCACAGGCGTGGCAGGAGACCAGCAGGCAGCTTTATTCGGTCAAATGTGCATCCATAAAGGAATGGTTAAAAACACCTATGGCACAGGATGTTTTATAGTTTTGAATACAGGTAATGAAGCTATTGAATCCAAAAACCGGTTGCTTACAACCATTGGTTGGAAAATGAACGATAAAGTTACTTATGCGTTAGAAGGAAGTGTTTTTGTGGGGGGAGCTGTTATTCAGTGGCTTCGTGATGAAATGGGGTTTTTACGGCAAGCGTCAAGTAGTGAAAGACTTGCTGCTTCAGTAGAAGATAATGGCGGTGTGTATTTTGTCCCTGCTTTTACCGGTTTAGGAGCTCCTTATTGGAATCAGGATGTCCGGGGAACTATTTATGGATTGACACGTGGTACTTCAAAGGCTCACATCGTACGGGCTGCTTTGGAATCCATTGCTTTTCAAAGCTACGATGTGATTAGAGCCATGGAACAGGATGCCGGTTTTAGAATCGATAAACTTCGCGTAGATGGCGGTGCTGCCGCCAATGATTTGTTGATGCAAATACAGGCTGATGTTTTACAGACTAAAGTACAGCGACCGGAAGTAGTGGAAAGTACCTCGCTGGGCGCTGCTTATTTTGCCGGTTTGCAAACCGGATTCTGGTCCGATGTTAGTGAAATTGAAAGTCAGTGGCAGATGGAAAAGGAATTCAAGCCGGAACAGTCTCATGAGGTAGTTCAACCCATGCTTGATCAATGGCATAAGGTTGTGAGTATGATTATGAAATAAAACGCTCCGGGTAGTTTGTAAAAACAGCATCCACACCCATCGCTTGCATTGCTTTAAAATCTTCCTCACTGTTTACTGTGTAAATCCAAACTTGTAAGTCATTTTGATGAATCTCCTGAACCAGTTTCTCATTGATATGTTTTATTGAAAGATTGATGGAAGAAGCGTGAAGTTCTTCGGCTAGTTTTAGATAACCTTCAGGATGATGCTCATATAAAACCCCGATAGGAACTTCAGGCATCAAAGAATGAAATTCTTTGAGTTGACTGTGATGGAATGAGGAGATAATAAAATCATTAGCAATTTGGTTTTTGCTTTCAATCTGATGTTTGATAAGCTTCACTGTTTCAGTAACAACACCTTTCCCTTTCAATTCAATGTTGATTTTGATTTTTCCTTTAATAAGGTCGAAAACCTCCTGTAATGTTGAAATATTTTCTCCATTTCCAGCATCCAATTCCTGTAATTCTAAAAGCGTTTTGTGAGAAACAAATCCATGCCCGTTTGTCGTACGGTTTACCCGAGCATCATGAATGACAACCAGTTCCTTTGTTTTGCAAAGGTGCACATCCAGTTCTATCATTTCAGCGCCCAGCTTTACAGCTTTTTTAAAGGCTGCCAGTGTGTTTTCCGGTTGGGTGCCACTGGCTCCGCGATGTGCAATGACGATCATAGTTCCCAAATTTTGAATTTTTAAAGTTAATACAAGTATTAAAAAGAATTCAAAAAATGATTAGATTTTCTTATGAACCCACCCCTGCACCCCTCCGGAGAGGGGATTTATCGAAATCATCTTCTTGAATTCTTGTTCATGGTTGAAAATCAGCCAATACATACCTTTAATCCCCTTTTGGAAGGGGAGAAGGGGTAGCTCAATTGACTATATATTTATTGGCTGATTTTTAGAGAAACTACATCATCAAAATACCGATAATCCGGTTTTAGTAGTGAAAAGTTCTAACGCTTTGATGCCACGAACTGAATTTCCTTTCTCATTCAACCTGGGGCTCCAGACTGCAATGGTAAATTTTTCAGGAAAGATGGCAATGATACCGCCGCCTACACCACTTTTGCCAGGTAATCCAACCGTGAAAGTGTATTCCCCTGATTCATCATAAAATCCACAGGTTTGCATCAAAGCATTCAACCTTTTCGTCTGGCTTTGAGTCAATATTTGATTATTGGTGCCGGGTATTGTTCCGTGATTGGAAAATAACAGAAAAGTTTTGGCCAGTTCTTCACAACTCATTTCGATAGAGCACATGTTAAAATAAAGATCCAAAACCTTCTCCACCGGATTTTGAATATTTCCGAAGGATTTTAGCAGATTGGCCATAGCCATATTGCGGAATCCGTTTTTTTTCTCCGAATGGGCCACCGTTTTATTGTATTCTATTTTCCGCCCTCCGGCCAAGGTCCGGATGAAATGAAGAAGTTCCTTTTTGGGTTCGTTTAGTTGCGAAACAAGCATGTCGGCAATAACTAATGCTCCAGCATTGATAAAAGGATTCCTGGGAATCCCCTTTTCATATTCAACCTGAAGTAAAGAATTAAACGCTGTTCCCGAAGGCTCAACACCCACGCGTTCCCAAACTTTTTCACCTAAAAATGAAAATGCCAGGGTTAGCGAAAAAACCTTGGAAATACTTTGAATGGAGAAACGGGTAAACGCGTCTCTGGTTGAAAAAGATTGTCCATTAAGTAGTTGTAGATAAATTCCAAACTGATCCGGGCTTACCCTTTCCAATTCGGGAATATAATCCGCAACTTTTCCTTTGTCCTGATAAGCTGTTGTTTCGGCAACAATCTCTTCGAGAATTGCCTTAAAGTCCATGTCCATTATTTTTTATCCTGATTGTTATATATTCTAACACCGTGAAAACCGTCAGAAGTCGCATACCCTCTGTACATTCCCGGCGTATTGAAGGTCATTGTGAAGTTTCCGAATTTATCGATGGCGATCAATCCACCGGCTGCATGTTGTTTAACAAGCTTATTCAGAATCACATAATTTGCAGCTTCTTTAAGGCTTACTTGTGTGTATTTCATCAAAGCCCCAATATCGTAGGCGACTACATTTCTCATAAAATACTCTCCAACGCCAGTACAAGAGACTGCGCAGGTAGCATTATCTGCGTATGTACCGGCTCCGATGATGGGTGAGTCGCCAACGCGGCCCGGCATTTTATCTGTCAAACCACCGGTAGAAGTCCCGGCAGCCAGGTTCCCTTGCTCATCTAATGCTACGCAGCCCACAGTACCTTTTTCTTCTGCTTTCTCCTTTTTTGCTTTCACTTTTTGTAGTGCATTCCATCTTTTTTGCGTGAAAAAATAAGAAGGCTTCTCAAGCTGAAGTCCTTGTTTTGCAGCAAATGCTTCGGCACCTTTTCCCACCAATAGTACGTGAGGTGTATGTTCCATCACTGCTCTTGCGGCAAGAATGGGATTTTTAATATCACTGACACAAGCAACAGCCCCGGCTTTTAGGTTCTTTCCATTCATGATGGCTGCATCCATTTCATTGGTTCCGGTAGAAGTAAAAACGGCACCTTTTCCGGCATTAAATAATGGCGAGTTTTCCATGATTGTGATACATTTTGTCACGGTATTCAAGGCAGTTCCGCCACGAGACAAAATGTATTCCCCACTATCCAGCACCTGCTGAAGCTTATTACGATATTGCTTTTCCATTTCCGGGGTCATATTTTTCTTTAAAATTGTACCTGCACCGCCGTGAATGACCAAAACCCATTTCCTTTTGGCTTTGGTTTCGTTATTTTTCTTAAGCTGTTTACACGATGAAAAAGAGATGGATAACGCAAATAAAAAGGCTACCAGATAATAGGTTGTGGGTTTTCCCATGAAGGGAGTGAAAATATTAGTTTTTAAATAATTTCTCCCTTTTCTTCTGAAGAAAGACAGCTGTTTTTTCATAGCCTAAGGATTAATTACTTAACATGACTGGCATGATGTATTAATGGGAACAATAGCGTTTGAAAATCATAGATTCCAAACATCTGTGCAGAAGTAATCAACACCACAATCACGATGACCCATTTCACAAAATTAACACCTTTTTTCACAGCCATTCGTGATGCCACCAGCGCACCAATCATACTTCCGATTCCGAGAATCACGCCATATTTCCAGTTGATTTCCTGATTGATAAAGAAAATGATCAGCGTAAATGGCGTGTAAAGTAAAATTATCAGAACTTTCATGGCATTGGATTTGACCAAATCATAACCGGCACCCAGCACAATTCCGGCCAGTAGAAAATAGCCTACTCCCATATGGATGAAACCTGCGTAAATTCCTACAAAAAAGAAGATTACATAGTTTTTCCAATGGAGTTTTTTCTCACGGATTTCAGCTCTCCCATAAATATAATTCTGAGGTTTAAAAAGGATGAATATCAGCATGATGAGCATGATAACTCCAATGGCAATCTCAAAGATTCTTTCATTGATATCAACCGCGATTTCTGCTCCTACCAAAGAACCGAGAAGTGTGGGAATGGCAAGGTAAATCGACTTTTTCCATTCCAATACCTTTTGTTGTTTAAAACTGGAAACAGCGGCTACATTTTGCAACCCGATGGCAATCCGGTTGGTGCCATTTGCCACGGTCGCCGGTAGTCCGAGCATAATTAAAATTGACAACGAGATAACACTTCCTCCTCCTGCCAGTGTATTGATAAACCCAACTAAAACGCCAGCAACTACCAGCACAACAACTTCTATAAAAGGCATACTTATTTTCTAATGATTAAATTGAATAATAATTGAAATAACTCTTCCGGTTTAAAGGGTTTTGCAAGGAAACCGTCCATTCCTGATGCCATCGCTTTTTCTCTGTCGTCTTTTAATGCATTGGCAGACAATGCAATAATAAATGCGTGATGTTCTTTTTTTGAATTTTCAAATTCTCTTATTCTTCGAGTTGCATCCAAGCCATCCATTACTGGCATTTGGATATCCATCAGAACCAAATCATACAGATTTTCCTGATATTTTTTCAAGCCTTCTGCTCCATTGTTGGCTAGATCTACATGGCATCCCTCTTTTTCAAGGGTCATGCTTGTTATTTTTTGGTTTATCAGATTATCTTCAACAAGGAGAACGCGGTATTCAGTTAATAGCTCCAATATTTTTTGTTTGTTGTATGCGTCATCCGTGTCGTGATTTTCCACGATGAAAGGCACAGTAAACCAGAATGTCGATCCTTTTTGCCATTCACTTTCAACGCCAATCTCTCCTTTGAGCAGGTCCACCACTTTCTTTGAAATAGCAAGGCCGAGCCCCGTTCCCTGGTAAGGTTTTGTAGAAGAAATATCTAATTGGCTAAAACTCTCAAAAAGAAGTTTTTTATGTTTTTCACGAATTCCGATACCTGTATCTTCCACTTCAAATCGCACGGTAAGCTCCGTTTCATTAGCCGGAGATAGGGGAAAGGCCCGAACTGTTATTTTGCCCTTTTCTGTGAACTTCAGTGCATTGGAATATAGATTACGCAGTACCAATCCAAGTAGTTGCGGATCGCCTTTTACTCTTTCAGGAATGTTTCCATCAATGTCAATGATAGACCCCATCTCTTTCTTCTTGCATTTATCATCAAAATTGAGTGCTACTTTTTCAATAATTTCCCTAATGTCAAAGTCTTGAGAATTAGCTTTAATCTCCTCCTTTTCAAAAGAAGAATATGAAAAAATATCATCGATTATTGAGACCAGATGGTCGCCTGAACGTCGTAACGATTTCAAATATTCTTGTTGCCGGTCATCTAATTTGGTCTTTGCTAATATTTCTGTCATCCCCATCACCCCGTTTAATGGGGTTCTCAGTTCATGGCTCATGTTGGTTAAGAACTGATCTTTCACCCTTTCACTTTCTTCTGCGATTTCTTTGGAATGTTTCAGCTCCGATTCATATCTCTTCTGGTCGGTAACATCCCATGAGACCCCAATGAGTCCTATAATTTTACCGGAATGATTGCGGACCGGAGCTATATTCGTGTGTACCCAAATATTTTTCCCTTTTTTTTCAAGCTGTTCTTCAACGTTGAAAAAGAATTTTCCCTGTTCAATGACCTGCTCTTCAAATCGCTCATAATCGCCTACAGGATGATATCCACGAAATACTTCTTTCAATGTTTTACCTTCCAAAGCGTCTTGTGTTTTTCCGGAAAAATCCAGAAAAGCTTTGTTCGCCAGGTGATATCGCAGTTCACTATCTTTAAAATACACCAAAGCAGGAAGCGTATCCAGTAAGATTCTCAATTCATCTTTTTGATTTCTCAGGTTTTTCAGGGCGTTTTCAAGGTTTTCTGAAGTCTTGGCCAGAAGTGAGTTAAGAATATTTTTGTCTTTTACCCCTTTCGATATTTTAAACTCAGCCATGCTGATTTCATTTTTCAGTCTTTCCAGATCCTCAATTGCCTCCAACCTAAGTTTGTCAGGATGCGCTGTCTTTCCAATCTCGTTAATTTTAAATTCTAATGCCTCTAAAATCTTTTTCATAGGGTATCGATTGGTTTTCTTGTTAGCAGAGCTAAGGTAAAACTTTGATTATAAAATGTACTTGAACTGCCATTTTCGTTAGCAATTTCTCCATAACTGAAACAACCAACCAATGGGACTTTCCATTTAATAGAGGCCAATTTGATTTCGGTATTTATCAATGGGCCTATTGCCTCTTCCCTGGCAACGGATGAATATAGAATCATGAGATCAGCTTGCTGATTCTTTTCGTGAAACTCAATAACCTTTTCCCGTGTTTTTTCCAGGATTTCAAAACCCGGAGAAGCAGAAAAAGAGAAGATAGTTCCCTGTTGCAGAGCGCTTGCGAATATGAGCGATCGTTTTTCTTTATCAATACTCGTGATCATTCGAAACGAATTGGTACCATCCTGGTTTTTAATCATTAAAGGATATTCCATGCCCATCACAGGCAAATCTTCATCAGAAATATTCAGGTAGTTTGCATACAAATCCAACGCTGGTGTCCCGTCAATTTCATATACAACATTACCTTTCGACCTGGTAATTGTAAAATCTGCACCCAATCCGTTCCAACCACTGGTTGTCATACCTCGCAGATCGATTTTTTCATCATCGAGAATAAGAAAAATCGCACCCTGTTTGGTCACTTCATCCTGGGTAAAAACAATTGTTTCTTTGAATTTTAGGTCATCGCCTGCCAGATCGCCAAACATTTTGAGATGCTTTCCTGTTTTTTTGATGATTTCGTCAATAATTGTCTGGACGTCCATGTCAAATCCGCTAAAAGCAGTTATTACGGAAGGCGATGTAAAAGTTTCTTTTATGAAACCCCCGGCATGTTTGCCGAAGCTTTCCGGAGTAAGATCTTTTAGCTTTAAGAGTTGTATTCGAAATGCATCTTCAGGGATATCGGTTATAACAAAAACAGCCCCTTTTTGAAGCATTGAATCTCCCTCATTATCATAGGATATAGCACCTGCACTGGTGGAACCAAAAAGAAGAATGCCATGCGATTGGAATTCATCCATTATCTGAGTTAACGGAAAATCAACAGAAACAAACCCAAATGCCAATGTTGGTTTAAACCCAAGTTTGTCCAGGGTACTCTTCAACATCGAATTAAATTCGCGAGGAATTTCACATTTAAAGGTAACTGATGATATCATTTTGCTGCAGGTCTATGATAAATAACAAAAATAACAATTCTTTCCAATACTATTCTGAGTATCATTCCCGAAAACGTTTTCGGAAAATCACAGGAAATTTGCGCTTTTTCTGTTATATATTCAAGCCCTGTTTTAAAGCAAATGCGAGCCGAATTAAAACGGAAACCGGATTATTTTTTTAGTGCATCCCAGCCTTGTGCGGTAAGTTCAATAACCTGATTATCGTTGGATATCAGCCGGTTTCCTTCCGAAATGTCTGTGATATATCCTATGACATGGACTTCTTCTATTTTTTGAACCTTTTCGTAATCGGATTGTGAAATGGTGAAAAGTAATTCGTAGTCCTCTCCACCGTTAAGTGCTGCTATGGAAGGAGGTATTTTAAACTCTTCCGCAGTGCTGAAAGTAGTTTGGTCTATGGGAAGTTTGTTTTCATAGATAGCCACCCCGACTCCTGATTCTTTTGAAATATGAATTGCTTCAGACGCCAGTCCATCCGAAATATCGATCATGGCTGTGGGAAGAATTTTCTGTTTTTTTAATGCTTCCACGATGTCCAATCTTGGTTCTGGTTTAAGTTGCCGTTGCAGGATGTAATCTTTTCCTTGTAATTCCGGCTGAACGGATGGATTGGCTTTGAATGCTTGCTTTTCTCGTTCAAGGGTCAGGAGTCCCATGTATGCGCCTCCCAAATCGCCGCTTACACAGAGCAAATCTCCAGTTTGAGCTCCTTTCCGGTAGGTAAGCTTTTCTTTATCCACATCGCCAATCACAGTAACTGAAATAAACATACCGTGTGCGCTGCTTGTGGTATCGCCGCCTACAAAATCAACATGATATACTTCGCAAGCCTTCTTGATGCCCCAATACAATTCTTCTAACGCTTCTAACGTGTATTTGCTGGAAATTCCCAACCCTACAATGATTTGCCTTGGGGTACCGTTCATGGCTGCTATATCTGATAAATTGACTGCTACGGCTTTGTAACCAAGATGTTTTAGTGGGGTGTAAGTCATGTCGAAATGCACACCTTCAATAAGTAAATCGTTTGACACGAGGGTATATTTTTTACCACCGGTCTTTAAAACGGCAGCATCATCGCCAACTCCCATAATGGTAGAAGGCTGAGTATGTTTAATATCTTTTGTAAGCCTGTCGATTAGGCCGAATTCACCTAATTCGGTAAGATTTGTAAGTGATGGCTGGTCCATGAAAATTTTTTTTGCAAAAATAACAATAAGGACGATAGGGAGACAATGGTTAGACAATAGTCAGACAATGGTCAAGCGATAGTCAGACAATGGCCAGACGATTGAAACATAGATTTGAAATCTAGGGACAGAAGTCCGGCAGGGATGGTAGCGGCAGCCCGGAGACGCAAAGGCATGTGAAGCTGCTGAGGGCAGGGCGACGAAGAAGCCCCTGACAGCAGCATAGCTGAACTGCCTTTTGCGGCGAGGACTACAGCGAACAGCCCGTTAAGCCGCATAAAGAATGAAAATAAAGGTTTGATTAGAAATATCAGGAAAATCATAATTTTGATTCGGAAAAATCGTTAATCCATCAATGATGAAGAGATTATCTTTTGTGGTTCTGATAGGTATGTTGCTTACTGCGGGCTCCTGTTCAAAAAATCCGGTAAACCCGGAAATAATCCGGGCTACCGTACAAGTTGATATTGATCCAAACTCCGTTTTTTATCAGCAATTGAATACCGTTGGCGGATGGATTTATGTGAAAAACGGCGACCCCGGAGTTTTCCTGAGCAGTACTTCACGGGGAGTAATCATTTATCGTTCAAATACTGATACTTTTAAAGCCTACGACAGGATTCCCCCCAATGATCCAAACAAATGTGGCAACTCCACAATGCTTGTGGTAGGAAGCAATTACCCTTTTGCCAAAGATCCCTGCACAGGAAATCTTTACCAGTTGTCAGACGGTATCTTATTTAAAGGTTCAGGAAAATATCCTATGGTGCAGTATCATGCTGCTTTCGATGGCAGTACTCTACATGTGTACAATTAATGCGCTAATAATTATTTGATTATTCGCATTTTGAATATCCGCAAGAGCTACAGGTAAGGCAACCATTTTGGTAGATCAGCGAAGGCTCATTACACTCAGGGCAAACATTATCTACAGCTTTAGCTCCATCATCAATAAACCGTTTCAAAGCTCTTACTACACCATTTTTCCAGGTGTTAATATTTTCTTCCTCCAGCGTGAGCTTGGAAACCAGGTTAATGACATAAGGTAATGGCATGCCGTGTCGCAACAGACCTGAAATCAGCTTGGCATAATTCCAATAAATTTTATCAAATGACCGCGACAAACCTTCATAGGTAACTTTGTATCCCTGCTTGTCTTCAAACTGGAAATCGTAACGGGAAGGCTGCCCTTTGATCTTGTTTTTGATAACCCATCCATGTTCCACGAAAGGAGGCAAGAAGAAGTCATCGGCTTTCCCCGTGAAAATTTCATAAGGGCGTCCTTTGTATTTACCAACAAAAGCAACCCATTTTTCGTAATTATTCTGGAAACGCAAAACATCAGCTTCAAGAACTGCCGGACGCTGCGGAGCACTGGTTTCTTTGAATTCAGGTTCTTTTTTCTCGGTGTTGCTTACCAGAACTCCCGAACGCGAACCTTCACGATAAATGGTCATTCCTTTACAACCGCTTTCCCATGCAGTCATATAAATTTGACCTACAATCTCTTCTGTGATATTTTCAGGGATGTTCACAGTAACGCTGATGGAGTGATCGACCCATTTCTGGATGGTCCCCTGCATTTTTACTTTGCTTACCCAATCGATATCGGCTGAAGTGGCTTTATAATAAGGAGACTTCTTGATAATCTGCTGAAGTTCTTCATCCGGTAGCGCTTTAATTTCAGCGATATTGTAACCGTTAATGCTGAGCCAGGTCTCGAATTTAGGATGGAAAACATTGTATTCTTCCCAGGAATCTCCGACCTCATCCACAAAGCTGACTTTCACATTTTTGTCGTTTGGATTTACTTTGCGACGACGTTTGTAAGAAACCATAAAGACCGGTTCGATACCAGAAGTAGTTTGTGTACAGATGCTGATACTGCCGGTTGGGGCAATAGTCATCATAGCAATATTGCGACGACCTACTTTCTCCATTTTTTCATAGAGATGGGGTGCATTTTCTTTGATGCGACCGATGAAAGGATTATTTTTTTCACGAGCGGCATCATAAAGCGGGAATGCTCCGCGCTCTTCTGCCAAATCTACAGAACTGCGATAAACTTCCAGAGTCAGCAGTTTATGAACCTCTTCAGAGAAATTAATGGCATTTTCAGAACCGTAACGCAATCCGAGAGCTGCCAGCATATCTCCTTCTGCAGTTATACCAATTCCGGTACGCCTTCCCAAAAGTGATTTTTCTTTAATCTTTTCCCATAACCGTTTTTCGGTATATTTTATTTCACTTGATTCAGGATCGGCATCTATTTTTTTCAATATGGAGTCTACCTTTTCGATTTCTAAATCAACAATGTCATCCATCATACGATGAGCAATTCGTGCATGTTGACTAAAGAGGTCTCCATTAAAATAGGCTTTATCCGTGAAAGGATTCTCCACATAGCTGAACAGATTAATAGCCAGCAAACGGCATGAATCGTAAGGACAAAGCGGAATTTCACCGCAAGGATTGGTAGAAACAGTTTGAAATCCTTTGTCGGCATAACAGTCCGGAATCGATTCTCTGATAACCGTATCCCAGAACAAAACTCCCGGCTCGGCTGACGACCATGCATTGTGAATAATTTTATCCCACAAATTTTTGGCATCAATTTCTTTTGAATACAAGGGGTTGTCAGAATTCACTGGATATTTCTGGAGGAAGGATTTTCCATCTTTGACCGCTTCCATGAATTCATCGCTTACTTTCACGGAAATATTGGCACCAGTCACCTTTCCCTGTTCCATTTTTGCATCTATAAATCCTTCTGAGTCAGGATGTTTAATGCCAATGCTTAACATGAGGGCCCCACGGCGTCCGTCCTGGGCTACTTCCCGGGTAGAATTAGAATATCTTTCCATAAAAGGGACAACTCCTGTTGAAGTCAGAGCTGTATTTTTAACGGGACTTCCTTTAGGTCGGATATGAGTTAGGTCGTGGCCAACGCCACCGCGGCGTTTCATCAGTTGAACCTGTTCCTGGTCCGTTTTCATGATGCCGCCATAAGAATCGGAATTGCCTTCATTTCCAATAACAAAGCAATTGGAGAGAGATGAAACCTGATGCTTATTACCAATACCCGCCATTGGGCTTCCGGCAGGAATAATATATTTAAACCTGTCAAGAACCGCGAAAATTTCTTCTTCACTTATTGGATTCGGATATTTTTTTTCAATTCTGGCTATTTCTTTTGCCAGACGCCGGTGCATTTCCTCAGGATTTTTTTCATAAATATTCCCCGCGCTGTCTTTAAGTGCATATTTATTGGCCCAAACCCCAGCTGCCAAGGTGTCTCCATTAAAATATTCTGTGGAGGCAGCTATAACATCATCAAAGGATAATGGTTTGTGGCCAGTTTCCTGAATAAGATTTTCCGTGCTGTCAGATTTTACACTTGCATCAAATTCCATCGGGGTTACAACTTTTTTGATGAGATCTTTACCTGAAATTTCGTTTTTCCTGCGTTCTTCCAGAACCTTCTCATAAAAGTCTTGCTCCTTTTGGGTCTTCACCAAGTTTGCATCAATGTTTTGATCCGATTCATCGTTGAACTTAAGTGATAAATTTTCTTCCATATTTTTGTAAAAAGATGAATGTTGTTGTTTTTAATATTGTGAGAAACAGTTGCTAAAAAGCAAAGATAAAGTTCCTGTTTTTTTCTGCAAGGTACAACACAAAATAACAAAATACCTTAAAATTTTATTAACAGAAATTATGTGAATAAATAGTAATTCTCGCATAATTAATTTTTTATGGTATGAATAGCTTGTGCATAACCCATTAAATATTTTTCACAATAAATTTTGAATTTGAAAGTTTGCTTTTTAATAATCTGATAATCAAATATGTATAATTAATGGGTGCAAAACACATATTTTGTTTTGTGATAAACTGAGAATTTGACAAGGTTTCTCGACTTTTTTTGGATTCAAAAACCACATTCAAAAAATATAAAATAATATATCTAGAAATGATTTTCGGAGAAAAACAGAAAATTGAACTGAAAAAATCATTATCATTGCATGATAGAAATCAGGGATTTTTGATGATAGAAAAGTGGAAGTTTTTTATCATTTAAAATGTCACACGTTTATAAGAATTTTGAAAATTTTTCGCAAGACTGAAAATTCAAAGAATATAAATGGTGGAAAAAACAGACTTTAAAAATAAAACCCTTCTCATTGTTGAAGACACCGAATCCAGCATCCGTTTCTTCGATGCTGCTTTAAAACGTACGGGCGCTAATATTTTGCTGGCCTCAGATGGTGATGAAGCTATAAAGCTCTTTAATGATAATAATGTGGACCTTGTTTTATTGGACTTGAATCTTTATAAAACAAGCGGTTTTGAGGTACTAAAACATATTCGTGCACACAACAAAACGATTCCTGTTGTTGTACAAACTGCTTATATTCTATCAGGGGAAGAGCAGGAAAGCCGTGATTTGGGGGCCAATGATTTTATAGCCAAACCTATAAAACTGGAACATTTGCTTTTTATGCTGCGGAAGTATTTATCGTAGCTAAATAAATAAAGTAAGTATTTCGTACCATTGGAAAGTTTCTTTATAATTTCTCTTCTATCTTTTTAATTGTTTCAATTGCAAATAGGAGTTTGTATTGAGATAATAAATTGATTTTTTATGTTTCAAAAGTGGAAATTTTTTCCTGATTTGGGATAATATTTCGATCGAGTATATTTTGTAATTATCTGTTAATCAGTTTTCTAAAAGTTTGGCATACTTTTTTATTACCCGATTTTGAGTGCGAGCTTACATTTAAACAATTTTATAAAGATATATTGGGGAGCCCCAAAGCAGCAGTGGAAGTTCAATAACCATGGGTTTTTTAGCCCATGGTTTATTTTTTGTGTAATTTTCAGGCTGGTGTTTGCATACATTGCGGCAAATAGAAAAAAATAAAAAAGGGATTAATCTGCTTTTCAACAAATTAACCCCTTTAGTTGGTCGGAGTGGCAGGACTCGAACCTGCGACCACTTGCACCCCATGCAAGCATGCTAGCCAACTGCACCACACCCCGTTTATTTTAAGAAC
>CAZGZO010000038.1:0-17342 GCA_964529695.1 uncultured Lentimicrobiaceae bacterium | reverse complement strand
GTTTCAACTTCTGTCATTTCAGTATCAATTTATTAATTTCTGTTTTCATACTATTGCTTAGCACTTCCTATAAATAATAAGGCAGGTTTCCAAAATCGCTCAGCTAACGCACAAACACGCCTGTTTGCCGTTCACTTCCTCAATCAATGCGGCCTTATTTTTGAACCGTAAAATTAATTAAAAAAAATTTAAATGCAAAATTTTGCACTGATTTCATAAATTAAACTCCCAACAAAACAATCATTTAAAAAAAGTCTAAATTAAATTATAGTCTTGGGAACAAAGCAATAAAATTTATATACAATTAATTATTAGTTTTTTACACTAACAAAATTCGAAGATACTCAACGTTACAAAGCTAAAAAATTGAAACTAGCAAATATTTTATATTAATTTTTTGCAAAAAAATTTAACTTTTTTTTGCATCGTATCTTTTTTTATTTAGTTTTGTAAACAACTTTTTGCACAAAACATCATTCTATACATCTTTCAATATCTAACAATAAAGAAAATTAAAATGTTACAGTGCAAAAAATGGAATAAAGCAATTATCATAAAAATTTATTAAAGAGCCAGTTTCCTCAGAGGAAGCTTATGAAAATAGCAAACTTTAAATTTTAATCATAATGCAAACGTTTCCAACATAAAAATTAAGTAACAGAGGAAGGGCAAAAGGCTCACTCCTCTCCAAGAGAAAATAACAAATATTTAAAGGATCGAATTATCTGAATATTTTTTGCTATGAGAATAAAATGTAATGAGTTGAAATTCTAGAAAAATTAATCATGGGGCCATCTGATTCTCATAACGTGTTTTTTGGATGGTCCCCTTGATTTTTTAGTTATAAATAAGAAAAGGACAATAGTGTTATGAATTAAGTCAAATTTAAATTATTCGTTATGAAAAAAATTCTATTTTTTATTGCGTTATTTGGGCTAAGCATATCATCCATGATGGCCCAGGTAACCATCCACGGAACGGTCAAGTCTGCAGTAGACGGAAAGACACTTCCTGGGGTTTCCGTTGTAATCAAAGGAACCACAAGAGGTACTATTACAGATGTGAACGGAAATTATTCTTTAACTAATGTTTCTTCATCTGCGACATTGGTTTTTTCATTTGTGGGTATGCAAAAAAAGGAAGTTCCCGTTGGGAACAAATCTGTTATTAATGTAACGCTTACCGAATCGCTAACATCCTTGAAACAAGTGGTAGTCACTGCTTTAGGAATATCTCGACAGAAAAAATCGTTGGGATACTCTGTGCAGGATGTAAATTCAAGCGTTTTAAATCAAACCGGTGATACAAAAGTTTCCAATGCCTTGCTTGGAAAGGTTGCCGGTGTGAATATCAATTCATCAGGTACAGGTGTTGGTGGATCTATCAAAGTAACTATACGAGGTAATTCATCACTAAGTGGTAATAATAGCCCATTGTGGATTGTTGATGGAGTTCCTTATAGTAACGAACAGGTTACTGACAACAATCAGTGGGGAAACATTGACATGGGCGGTGGCGCTGTCGATTTAAATCCTGCTGATATTAAATCCATATCCGTATTGAAGGGACCTGCAGCAGCAGCTCTATACGGTACAAGAGCCGGTAACGGTGTGATTATCGTAACATTGAAAAAAGGCACAAAAGGCAAAAAAAACCTAGGTGTTTCTTATAGTTATACTAATACCTACTCGGTTCCGGCTTACTTCTTGAACATGCAAAATACATACGGACAGGGCTCAAATGGTGCCATTGGAGACAACATCGCCAATCACGAAGCATCATCGTTTGCAGGTGCCTGGGGGCCAAAAATGAGCGGTCAGCAAATAGTTGCATGGTATGATAATTCACAAACCACTTCCTATTCCGCACATCCTAATAATATTAAAGATTTTTTCAACACAGGAAATATCCAATCACATAATGTGTCTGTAAACGGAGGCGGAGAAAACGGTTCTTTCAGAGCAACCTTTAATCACGTTGGCAATAAGGGAATGTTACCCACGAACTCCCTTTATAAAAACAGTATTAATTTGGTGAGTGATTATCAAATCAATAAGTACTTAAAAGTTGATGCGGAAGTTAATTATGTAAGATCATCAATTAATAACCAGCCTCACTTAGGGTTTTATGATATTATGTCCTATTTATACACGATGCCTTCCAATATAGACATTCAGGATGTAAACACTTACAAACTGAATGCCAACGCATTAAAAGCCGGAAACTATATTGAACAGTATTATGTAAGTCCTAATGCAAACAATAGAAATCCTTATGCACAAACCAAAGAATACCAGAATAATAATACCAGAAATCACTTCTTTGGTTTTCTTTCTGCAAACATAAAGTTCTCTAATGCCTTTAATTTAGAACTCAGAAGCGGAATGGATTATTACAATTCCATTTTAACACAGACCTTTTTATGGAATGATATTGTTTATCCCGGTGCCAATCCATCCATTAACATGACCTATACTGAGTTTAAGGAACAGAATTCTGATTTCCTTTTCAACTTTAACAAGAATTTGACTAATTTTTCCATAAAAGCCAGTGTTGGAGGAAACTTGATGTCACATGTTCAAAGGTCACTTTACGGTGGTTCAGGTCAGCTTGCAGTTCAGGGATCCTATTATTTAGGTTTAGGAACGAACAAAAACACATACAACACACTTTATCAAAAAGATATTAATTCCTTGTATGGATTTGTAGATTTAGGTTATAAGGACTATTTGTACTTGGATTTGACAGCCCGTAATGACTGGTCTTCAACATTACCTCAACAAAACCGTTCATTTTTCTATCCTTCGGCAAGTTTAAGTGCAGTAGTGACACAAATGATGGATGATTTAGGATTTCATTATAATAAAGACATCTTTACTTACATTAAATTGCGTGGTTCAGTTGCCCAAGTAGGTAAAGACACAGATCCTTATCAGTTGGCTAATGTTTATACCACTGGCAAAACCGATTTCGGCCTTGTTCAGGCTACACCGCCTTCTACATTGGCTAACGATAATCTGAAACCAGAGATAAAAACTTCCTATGAATTTGGTACCGATATGAAATTCTTCATGAACCGGATTGGAATTGATTTTACTTATTACAATAATAAAACTAAGAATCAGATTCTTGAAATTCCACAGGTCCAGTCTACCGGTTATCAGTTTGCATATAAAAATGCCGGTTTGATCACAAACCACGGTATGGAGTTTACTGTAACAGGAACACCTGTACGAACAAAGAATTTCAAAATAGATTTAGGTCTTAATCTGGCTACTAACAAAACCAATGTCAACCGTTTAGATCCAGCTGTTAAGATGTACATTTTCGGTACTTTAAACAACGGACTTCAGGTTATTGCCAAGGAAGGACATAAATTGGGTGACATATACGGAACTGCATATGAGTTAAATTCAGATGGCAGTAAACTTATTGGAAGTGACGGATTACCTGTTTCTACATCAAACAATGAGGTAATTGGAAACATTCAGCCTAATTACACCGGTTCTTTCTCCATAGATGCAAATTATAAAGGATTATATTGTTCTGCTTTATTTACCTTCCAGAATGGAGGAGATATCTACTCCTATACACAAGCTATAGCTGCTTCAGCAGGAACTGCCGCAGTTACAGGAAACAGAAAGGAAATGGTTGTCAAAGGAGAATACGCTAACGGAAGTCCAAATACAATAGCTGTTTCAGCACAAAAATACTGGCAGAGCAGCCTGCCGGACCAAAGGTTTATCTACAGTGCATCTTTTCTAAAATTAAAAGAACTGGCTATAGGATATAATTTCAGTAAGAAATTACTAAAAAGAATACCTTATGAGCCTATTAAAAATCTGAAATTGTCTTTTGTTGCTGATAATTTAGCCTACCTGATTAAACATACTCCAGGAACTACCCCGGATGGATCGGCTATGTCTGCTAATATCTTTTCTCAGGCAATTGATTTTTCCGGATTACCGGGAGCACAGACATTTGGTTTTTCACTAAACGTAGGATTTTAAAATAAACACGACTATGAAAAAAATAAATATAATATTAATGATGTTTAGTGCATTTGCGCTACTTACATTAGGTAGCTGCACTAAGAATTTTGATAGCATAAATACGCCCCCTACTGCGCTTACAAAGGTTACACCGAACCTGCTCTTTTTACCGATGAAAGGTGTTTCCGAAGCAGATTATCAAAGAAATTACAGTCTTTATGATGATTTTTATGCTGAATATTTTTCGGATGTTGTCTTCTTTAGCTCAAGCCGCTATGAATATGTTGATGGCTGGGCTGGTACAGGTTGGAGAGAATTTTATGACACTTATTTGCCTGATTATTATGGAATTGTCAATAACAATACCGGGCCTGCTTATAAGAACATGCGAGCCATTACAAATATTTGGATATGCTATGCATGGCAAAGAATGACAGACCGCTGGGGAGCTATTCCTTATAAAGGTGCCGGTCAAGGGAAAGCAGTTCCTTATGAATCGCAGGACTCTATTTATATGAGTTTACTTAAAAGAGTAAAGGCTGCCACTGACTCCATCAGTGTAAATGATAACAGTCAGTATAATCCGGAAGCTTATGATTTTCTTTATGGCGGAGATTATGCAAAATGGAAAGCATTCGGAGCTTCATTGTTGCTGAGGATGTCTATGCGCATTTCCGAAGTCGATCCTAGTTTGGCAAAACAGTATGCTCAGGCAGCAATAAATTTAGGGGTATTTACTTCTAATACCGATAACGCATGGGTAAATCAGGATCCTACTGCATGGTATGATTATTACAATAACATTGATATTGCCTGGGAAAATGTTGCTATTGCAAAAAAACTGGTAGATGTAAGTCTTAATGCTTCTACTTCCGGAATGGACCCCAGACTTCCTATGTGGTGTATTCCAGGGACAAACGATAACTGGCAGGGTTTCCCCAGTGGAATCAGTTCCGCTCAGGTGCCTGCGAACTACGACTGGCATAATTATGCACAGATTAACATGAATTCTTATTTTAAACCAGGAAGAGTTAAAGCAGGAACCGGAATGTCTTATCCTGTTATGACCTATTCTGAAGTGTTGTTTGACGAAGCTGAAGCAGCCATGAGAGGCTGGTATTCTGGTAATTACGATGCGTTATACAAGGAAGCCATTAATGCTTCTATGCAAGAAGTCGGCGTTTCTGCCAGTGCAGCACAATCGTACATTGCCGGACTTCCATCTTTGACCGGTGCGAATGAGTCAAGTTTCAAAACTTTAATGACACAAAAATGGCTGGCTTTATTCCCCAATGGAGTTGAAGCCTGGGCAGAATTCAGAAGAACCGGATATCCATTGACATCTGCGGATTATGTGAACGTTAGTTCAAGCTCAACCGTCGCAGATGGTAACTGGGTTGCAAGAATACGTTATGTTAACAATGAGCATGACAACAACGCAGCGAACCTGCCTACCGGTTATAAAACATTCACAAGCGACAGAATGGATAAATGCGTTTGGTGGGCACAACAAAATGCCTCAGGCGTTTTCCCTGTTGCTATGACACCACAGAATTTTAAATAACACCTGTACTTAATCACAAAAAGGCGTTCTTTATGAATGCCTTTTTGTGATGTTTATTAAAATAGATAAACCAGGTCTTCGCAAAGACTTCTTTTAAAGTATATCTGGTCTGCTACCTTTTGAAGTAGATGATTCTAACAACGTAATCCCTAATAACATAATTTCACATGAAAAAATTCATCGGGCTGGTTATTTTATTAAGTTGCTTTCTGAACTTAATGGAAGCAAAAGCCTTACACAAAGATGCAGGCAATAAATCTTCCGAAGTGGTTATGGCCTATTATACTGGTAATGGGACAGAAATACACCAGTATCATTTAAATGAATTAACTCATCTTATATTCAGTTTTGTCCATCTAAAACATAACAAGTTAACCGTTAGCTCTTCTGCAGACAGCATTACTTTACGTCAATTAGTTGCTTTGAAAAAACAATATCCACATCTTAAGATTATGGTTTCCATGGGTGGATGGGGAGGCTGTGCATCGTGCTCCAAAACTTTTTCAACTGCAAAAGGACGCAAAAAATATGCACAGTCAGTTAAAAAGGTTCTTGATGAATATCATTTAGACGGTATTGATCTGGACTGGGAATATCCTACTATTCAAGGATATCCGGGTCATTTATTTACCCCAAAAGATAAAAAACATGTCACCGATTTATTCAGACGTCTGCGACATACATTAGGGAAGAATAAAATCATCAGCTTCGCTGCCGGAGGATTTAATGAATACCTGAGAAATGCTATTGACTGGCGCAAAGTAGTTCCCGAAGTAAACTATGTAAACCTGATGTCTTATGATTTAGTAAACGGATATAGCAAAGTTACCGGTTTGCATACCCCACTTTATTCATCTCCGAAAACACCTGAATCAGTTGACAATGCCATCCGCTACCTTGACTCCCTTCATATCAATATGCACAAGGTGGTTATCGGTGCAGCATTTTATGCCCGTGTTTGGAAACATGTTCCCAATATCAATCATGGACTGTTTCAGTCTGGGGTTTTCAAACAAATGGTAAACTATAGGGACTTTAAGAACTATTTCAAACCATCAGAAGGTTTTGTATTTTACTGGAACAAAGCATCGCAAGCACCTTGGTGTTATAGTGCAAAAAAACATTTGTTTGGCACTTTTGACGATGTGCGCTCTGTTCAACTAAAAATGAATTATGTAAAAAAGATGGGGCTTGGAGGTATTATGTTTTGGGAATTAACCTGCGACAAGCCCGAAGGTGGATTACTAGATGCCATCTATCAGACTAAAATTAAGTAATTTAAATATTCGATACCGGATAAATTCGAATGAAAAAGCAAAAAATGTATCGTTTTTTCCTTTGTCTTTTGACAATTCTGAACTTTGCTCCTTTTTCACAGGGGTTTTGCCAGGAAAAAACTACATTTCAGACAACAAGTCGGTGGTTGCCTAAAATTGATATCCGATCAGATGCGGTTTTGGTTTATGGAGCGAACAACTATCCCGGATTAACGTTCTCACAACGCTTGAAAACATGGCGTAATCACGGTTATCATACATATTTTATGACTGGAATTGCCTGGGGTGATTACAAAGACTATTATCTGGGCAAATGGGATGGCAAAAATCACATGAATGTGGCGCAGGTACAACGTGATGGGAAACCGGTTATGCATGGAAAGTATAACCCATACGTTGTTCCGGTAGCCTCTTACCTACAGTACTTTAAATCAAAAATTATTAAAAAAGTTATTGACGCAGGAATCAGCACAATTTTTCTGGAAGAACCTGAATTTTGGGCAAAATCAGGATACAGTAGTTTGTTCAAAAAAGAATGGCAGCGCTATTACGGATTTCCATGGAGACCGCCTTACTTAACAGCTGAAAACACCTATTTATCCAATAAGCTAAAGTATCACATGTATTACCATGCTATTAAAGTGGTATCTTCTTTTGCCAAATCATATGGTAAAAGCAAAGGTATGAATATCAAGGTTTTCATTGCAACCCACTCACTGGTAAACTATTCTTCATGGCAGATAGTTAGCCCGGAAGCAAGCCTGGCTTCTTTGCCAAGCATTGACGGCTACATTGCCCAGGTTTGGACAGGAACTTCAAGAACTCCAAATTACTACAACGGCATAGAAAAAGAACGCGTATTTGAAAACGCGTTCCTGGAATACGGTTCCATGGCATCGATGACTGCACCGACACACCGGACACTTTATTTTCTGACAGATCCTATTGAAGATGCCCCAAGAAACTGGTCGGATTATAAGCGCAATTATGAAGCTACATTTACTGCAGAAATTTTATATCCAACTGTTGATCATTATGAAGTATTACCCTGGCCTGTTAGGATTTTCACACATCCATACTCACTACCGAACAGCAATAAAAAAGTATTAATTCCAAGATACTACTCTACCCAGATACTAGTGATGATTAATGCACTAAATAATCTACCAGCTTCAAAACATAAAGTAAGCGGTTCAAAAGGAATCGGTGTACTGATGTGTAATTCAATGATGTTTCAACGATTCCCAACACATGATGGCTATAAAGATCCTCAGTTTTCAAACTTTTACGGCCAGACATTACCTCTACTATTAAGAGGAATTCCTGTAAAACTGGTCATGATGGAAAACCTTGGATATCCAGAATCACTCAAGGATATCAAAGTATTGATAATGAGCTATTCCAACATGAAACCCATGACAGAGCAAAGTCATAAATATTTAGCAAACTGGGTAAAAAAAGGGGGAGTATTAATTTACTGTGGCAAAGATGACGATCCTTATCAAAAAGTAAGAGAATGGTGGAACACTGGAAAGTATCATTATAAGGCTCCATCAGAACAACTATTTCAGTTAATGAACCTCCCATCGGATGCAAAAGACGGGAAATATCAGGTAGGATTGGGTACCGTTTACGTCATAAGGCAAGACCCGAAACAATTTGTCATGATAAAGAACGGCGATCGGCATTTCGTGTCGCTTGTCGAAGAAGCATATCAACAAGTCGCCAAAACAGGCAGGTTAAAATTCAAGGATAATTTTTATGTGGAAAGAGGACCCTATGATATTGTCGCTGTAATGAAGGAAAGTGTAAACTCTAACCCTTATCATATTCATGGTCCGGTGATTGATTTGTTTAATCCTAACC
Organism: uncultured Lentimicrobiaceae bacterium; assembly: GCA_964529695.1. GTDB lineage: Bacteria > Bacteroidota > Bacteroidia > Bacteroidales > F082 > Sulfidibacterium. The sequence continues at coordinate 8,643 of CAZGZO010000038.1, read as the reverse complement.
TGCCCGTTTTGGCGGAGAAAACCGTCCAGTCCGGGACCGAGGCTTTCCTTTATGACATAAGAAGAATAAAAGATAAAAACCATCCAAAAGTTCTGGCCTCAGCATCCAGAATCTATTATAAAAAAACACATGGAAAGATTTATTCTTTCATCGCAAAGGGCCCGTTAAATACGACAAATAGTATGCGCATCCTACTCCCTGAAAAACCAAAAAGTATTTTGGTAAAAGATGCCTCAGGGCATACAGTTTCCAATGTAAAGTCATCATGGGATAAGTCATCTCATACTTGTTGGCTGAGTTTCGAGAATTCCCCTAAAGGAATCTCAACAGTTATAAAGTGGTAAATATATTATGGATAATCAATCGTTAAAATTTCGCAAATAATAAGGGTAAAAAATCTTCATAAGTGAATAACATGAATAAATATTTGAGCTTGAGTAACTATCTTAAACATTCATTAAAAGTATATTTTCTGATTACTTTAGTTTGTTTTCTCATAGCGGGAGGGACAGCTTTTGCCGATTCCGTCAGAATAGCAACGAAAAACGAGAATGGCATTTTAAAAAATAAACAAAGAAGCAGACGGAATAAAGTTCGCAACCTTTTGAAATATGTCAATACACTTCAGGGAACCAATTCCAAGTTTTCTCTTTCCCATGGGAATGATTACCCTGCCGTGGCCCTCCCCCGCGCCATGAATTTTTGGTCGCCTCAAACCGGAAAAGATGGCAATGGATGGAAATATCAGTATCATGCAAAAACGATCAGAGGATTTGACGAAACGCATCAATGCAGTCCTTGGACCAATGATTATGGTGTTTTCTCATTGATGCCGGTTACCGGAAAATTGGTCGTGCTTGGAAAAGATCGCGCATCAGCATTCACTCATTCCCATGAAATTGCTAAGCCCAATTATTATAAAGTCACCTTCGATAATGGAATCACAACCGAACTATCTCCAACGGAACGAGGAGCCTTTTTTCAATTTTCTTTTCCTCATCGAAAAAAATCGTATTTAATTATAGATGGATACATAAATTTTAGCAGAGTCGAAATATATCCCGAAAAAAGAGAAATTGTTGGGTATGTGCATAACGGACATGCAATCCCGAAAAATTTCAAAAATTATTTTGTATTTAAATTTAACCAGCCTTTTCTCTCATATGGTACTTGGCAGAATAAATCAGGTAAAATTTTAAAGAATAATACGTCGGATGAAGGAAATGGAATAGGAGCTTATGTTCAATTCAGAAAGGGTGCCCGGGTTGAGGTAAAAGTGGCTTCTTCTTATATCAGCATTAACCAGGCAAGGCTAAATTTGCAGCGAGAGCTTAGTGGCATCAAAAATGTCAATGAGGCTAAAAATGATGCTGCTGACGTTTGGAACAAATTGTTGAACAGAATTAGGGTTGAAGGCGGAACTCAGGCTCAAAAAGAAACGTTTTATTCCTGCTTATATCGAGCCAACTTATTTCCTAATAAATTTTATGAAATTGATAAAAATGGCCGACCGTATTATTATAGTCCGAATAATGGTAAAATTTACAAAGGGTATTTATACACTGATACAGGATTTTGGGATACTTTCCGCACTCAGTTTCCTCTGTACGATATCATTCATCCTACATTCGAAGGTAGGTTTGTCAAGTCCATTTTATCTGTTTATAAACACAATGGATGGCTTCCTGAATGGCCCGATCCGGGAATCACCGGTGGAGGGATGATCGGAAATCACGTGATGTCGGTTTTAACAGATGCGTGGGCAAAAGGAATACATACATTTAATCCGGACATTGCGTTAAAAGCTTATTTTCATGAAGCAACGAATGCAAAAGGGAGCTTTGGCAGACCTGACTGGAAAGATTATTACACTTTGGGTTATGTCCCATATCCTCAAAATGGTGAAAAAACATTGAAATCAAGCGCCCGAACAATGGCCTATTCTTATGATGATTTTTGTGGATATCAGCTAGCAAAAATGATTCATAACAAGTTCTATGAACGAATATTCTCACGTCAAATGTACAATTATAAAAATGTGATTGATACAGTAGATAATTTTGCGCGAGGTAAAGATTCATACGGGAATTGGGACAAAAATTTTAATCCTTATGAATGGGGTGGCCCCTTTGTCGAAGGGGCCTCATGGCAATGGACATGGGCAGTATTTCAGGATATACAAGGACTTATAAACCTGATGGGAGGTGATGAAACTTTTGCCGCGAAATTGGATTCTGTATTTACGGTTCCTGACTCTGCAGCGGCAGGTACCTACGGTTACACCATTCACGAAATGCGGGAAATGGAGACAGCTCATATGGGCCAATATGATCAGGGTAATCAACCTAGTTTTCATGTTTGTTATTTGTACAATTATGTTGGTGAGCCCTGGAAGACACAGATGCATGTTCGTCAGGCAATGGATACTTTCTTCAGTGCCGGACCTAGTGGCTTTCCTGGGGACGAAGATGAAGGCAGTATGTCATCATGGTATGTTTTGAGTGCATTGGGCCTTTATGATGTTACGCCAGGAACGAACCAGTATGTCATTGGCAGCCCATTATTTAAGAAAGTGGTAATTACAATGGAAAACGGGAAAAAATTTATCATCAAAGCAGATAACAACAGTAAAATGAATGTTTACATTCAAAGTGCAAAGCTAAATGGGAGGATCTATCAACACAATTGGATTACGTATAAAAATATTGTTGAAGGTGGTGAACTGGATTTCATAATGAGCGATCATCCCAATTATCATAGAGGGGTGGAGAAAGTGGATCGACCCTTTTCGTTATCAAAATCTAAATAACATGCAATATGTTAAAATTTTTCAGGATAAAAATGAGACTATTTTGCGTTGGTAGTGGGTTTTGATAGCGAAATTTTGTAAAAAGTTTGAAAGTTAAATAACAATTAAAATAAATAACCAGAGATGAAAAGAAGTTTGTTTTTTATAATTTTCCTCATGTTGTCCACAGCAGGAAGTATGAGTTATGCACAAAGTGTAGTATCCTATGTAGACCCTTTTATTGGGACGGGAGGACACGGACACACCTTCCCTGGCCCCTGTTTACCACACGGGATGGTACAGTTAAGCCCGGACACGGGAGAACAGGGTTGGGACTGGTGCTCCGGTTATCATGATACCGACCACTCGCTGATGGGATTTTCCATGACCCACTTGAGTGGTACCGGTGCCTCCGATTTAGGTGATATTTTGTTTATGGCTTATAACGGTGGATGGAAAACAAAGCCAGGTAGCAAGGCTCATCCTGAAGAGGGATACCGCTCAGTCTTTTCACATAAAAATGAACATGCCAGTGTCGGTTATTATTCTGTATTTCTTAAAAGTTATGGCATCAAAGCTGAATTGACCGTTGGCAAACGCAGTGGCATGATGCGCTATACTTTTCCTAAAACAGGAAACAGGAACATCATTATCGATTTAAACCGTGGCATTCAAAATCATACCGTTTCCTCATCAGCACATATTGTCGGTAAAAATGTTATCGAAGGCTACAGACAATCTCATGGATGGGCCAAAAACCGCTATATCTATTTTTATGCCAAGTTCAGCCAGCCTTTCGAAAAACAAGCCCTTCTGGAAAAAGGGAAAATCGTTGAAGGAGCAACCGATGCCAAAGGCAAAGTGGTCAAGGCACTGGTTCGTTTTGCAAACACAACAAACAAACCTCTTTTGGTAAAAGTGGGCATTTCTGCAGTAAGTATTGCCAATGCTAAAGCCAATCTGGAAGCTGGAATTCCCGGCTGGAATTTTGATGCAGTAAGACAAAATGCCGTAAAAACATGGGAAGCAGCATTGTCAAAAATTAAAGTTAAGGGAGGCAACACCGAAGATTTGCGAACATTTTATACGGCACTCTACCATTCTATGCTTGCCCCCTATCTGTTTAGTGATGTAAACGGGCAATACGTCGGAATGGACCGCAAAGTGCATACCACTAAAGGATATGATTATTACACGGTATTTTCCCTGTGGGATACCTTCCGTGCCGCTCACCCACTCTATCAGTTGATTGAACCCAAGAAAAACAATGACTTTGTAAGAACCATGCTGGATATGTACAAAGAAGGTGGACGATTACCTGTTTGGGAACTTGATGGAAACGAAACATGGTGCATGATTGGAACTCACAGTGTATCGGTAATTGCTGATGCCGCTTTACACGGATATCATAATTTCAATTTGGAAGAAGCTTACAAAGCCATGAAATCGGCTGTAGATGATACAATCCGTGGACTCAAGGCTTATCACCACTTTGGATATGTACCTGATAATGTGGAAAATAATTCAGTTTCTATTACAGTTGAATATGCTTATACCGACTGGTGTGTTGCACAGATGGCTAAAAAATTAGGCAAGATGGCCGACTACAGAAAATACATCAAAAGGGCCGAAAACTTCAAAAATCTTTTTAATCCGGCTAACGGTGGATTTCTGCAGGGAAAAGACACCAAAGGTCAATGGCGCAAAAACTTTAATCCGATTGACGTGTCCCGGTTGGGTAGCGACGATTTCACTGAAGGGAACTCATGGCAGTACACCTTCTTTGCTCCTCAGGACGTGGATGGTTTGATTCATCTGATTGGAGGACGCAAAGCTTTTGCTAAGAAATTGGATGCCCTCTTTGATCAACCCTCTGTCAATAATAATCCAAGTGAGCCTGACGTCAGCGGTATGATAGGACAATATGCACAGGGAAATGAACCTAGTCATGAAATTGCCTACCTCTACGATTATGTCGGGGAACCTTATAAAACAGCAGACAGAGTGCATGAAATCATGGATTCATTGTATAATGACACACGCGATGGCCTTTGTGGAAATGACGATTGCGGCCAGATGTCGGCATGGTATGTCTTTGGTGCCATGGGATTCTATCCTGTAAACCCTGCCAGCGGTGAATACGCCATCGGAAGCCCCTTATTCCCGAAAGTTACCATGCATACAAGAGGGAAAAAGCCGTTTACAGTTGAGGCAAAAAATGTATCAAGAGCTAATAAATATATCCAGTCTGCTACTTTAAATGGGAAACCTTATCCTTATTCTTATATCACAGAAAAGCAGATAGAACAAGGTGGCAGACTGGTTTTTCAGATGGGAGATAAACCTTCGAAATGGGCTACAAAACCGGCTGATTGCCCCGTGTCTAAAATACAGTAGAAAAAGTGTAAATAAACGTTAGACACAGATTTATGAAACCATACAACTTTATAAAAACCATTTTATTAACCATAAGTGAATAAATTTTTCAGAAAAATGAATACCGATATAATTTCAACAGTTGAATCCCGATTTTTTTCAAGACAAGAAACGATAAATCAAAACACCAGGATTCCCTATTTGCTGGTGGATAATTTTCCACATTTGGGAATGATGACGGCTTTGCGCTTTTTAGAGTGGGTTCAGAAAAACCCAAACGGCGTTATCAGCCTCCCGACCGGAAAAACTCCCGAGTATTTTATCAAATGGACTCAGTTTTTTTTGCAGAACTGGGATAGCGAAAAAGCTGCTAAGACTCTTGAAGAGTATGGGTTATTTCAAAACAAAAAACCTGAAATGAAGGGGCTTCAATTTGTTCAGATAGACGAATTCTACCCCATAAACCCTGCACAGCGAAACAGTTTTTACAACTACGTCAATAATTTCTATATCAAAGGTTTTGGATTGGATCCAGCCGCTGCATTACTTATCAATACTGAACAGATAGCCTTATCAGGAAATAAAAACTACCACGAGATCTTCCCTGATTTAAAAATCGACTTGAGTCTCAGATATCGTGAGGCAAAAACCAACCTGGAACGGATTCAAAAAGATTCTATTTTCAAAATTGACGACTGGTGTGCCGGCTATGAAGCCAAAATTCGTGAAAAAGGCGGGATTGGATTCTTCCTGGGAGGTATTGGTCCCGATGGACACATTGCCTTTAACATCAAGGGTTCAGACCATTTCTCTACCACCCGGCTGATGGAAACTAATTTTGAAACTCAGGCGGTTGCAGCAGGTGATTTGGGTGGTATTGAGGTCTCTAAAAACAGGTTGGTGATTACCATCGGATTGGACACCATTACTTTCAATCCGGATGCCGTGGCGATTATTTTTGCCGCCGGAGAAGCCAAAGCGGGTGTTGTAAAAAATGCATTGGAAAATGAACCTTCCAACCAATATCCGGCAACAGCTCTTCAAAAGCTGAAAAACAGCCGGTTTTATCTTACCCGTGGCGCTGCAGTGGCACTTCAGGACAGCATTGAAAATTATTATACAGGTCCCTGGACCCACGAAAAAACTGAAAGAGCTGTTCTTGAACTCGTGAAAAGGATTGATAAATATGGTCACAACCTTACCCTGGAAGATCTACAGAATGACCCCTATTGTAAAAGAATACCCAATTTGAGTTTAAAAACCGTGCAATCGGTAGTTGATTCCATTTTAGTGAAAATAAAACGGGGTATGCAGCCAGAAAAAGAGCAACGCTTTTATCATACCGGCCCGCATCACGACGACATTATGCTGGGGCTCTTTCCATACGTATCGCATCAGCTAAGGCAGGAAAGCAATTCATTTGATTTCAGCGTTCTTACTTCAGGTTTTACAGCAGTAACAAACCAATTCATAATCAAGGCCTTAAATGATATTTTATATTTTATAAGTAAACGCGAAATTCAAATGATCAATTATCCTGATTTCTTTGAGTCAGGATACAAATTCAAATGGGATAAAGACGTACATCATTACCTTGAAAAAATCGCTTCGGGAGAAGAAATTGAGCGTCGTAGAGGACTCAGTCACCGTCTTGTTAGGGCCATGGTTGAAATTTATAAGATAGAGAATGTTCATCAGCTTAACATGCATGTTGTAAAGGCTATAGAAGTTCTGGACCGTTCTTATGACGGCGAACAAAACACACCGGATATACAGAAATTAAAAGGTATGTTGCGTGAATTTGAAGAAGAACTGGTCTGGGCCCATTTTGGTGTCCAGGTAAAAAACATTCACCATCTGCGACTGGGCTTTTACACCGGCGATATTTTCACAGAGCAGCCAGAGCGTTCCCGCGATGTGATACCCATCCTGAAACAATTACGTGAAATCAAGCCAACCGCTATCAGTCTGGCGTTTGATCCGGAAGGAAGCGGACCGGACACGCATTATAAAGTATTGCAGGCTATCGCCGAAGCCGTTCGCCTGTGGCGCCAGGAAGAAGATATATCCAACTTGAGGATCATTGGTTATCGTAACGTTTGGTATCGGTTCCATCCGGCAGATGCAGATGTTATCGTTCCTGTTTCGATGAATTCATTAGCAACTTTAGACGAAGCTTTCAGCAATTGCTATTTGAGCCAGGTCAATGCCTCTTTCCCGAGCTATATGTTGGATGGGAAATTCAGCACCCTGTCGCAGCAAATCTGGATCGAACAGATGAAGAGCATAGAGCTGCTTCTGGGGAAAAACTTTTTCTACGAGAATCCTTCCCCATGGCTGCGAGCAGCCCATGGACTGGTATTCTTTAAAAACATGGATGTTGATACGTTCCTCAATCAAGCCAGAGAGCTGGAAAAATCAATGGAAGGGTTTTAACCTGATTGAAAATATTGACAATCAACCAATAATAAATATTTAAACATTTTAAGAAAATTATAGTTGTTTAACCTAATTAAAATTAAAAGAGAGAACATTTTTTGTGTTATTATTATATCATGGATGAAAAAGAATTAACCCAAAAAGGAATAAAAGTAATCGGAGTAGATATTGGCGGGACTAAAATTTTAGCTGGTCTTGTTGATGGTGGGAAAGTATCCAAATCGGTAACAATGCAAACACCTGTTACCGAAAAAGAAGATGAAGTTATTGAAGTAATTAGTGAAGCTATTCAAGAGATTATGGTTGACGAGGTAGATAGCATTGGAATAGGAATTCCGGGAATCGTCGATACAAAATCAGGCGCTGTGTATAATGTCCAAAATATTCCTTCATTTAAATCGGTACGACTCAAAGAAACTTTGGAAAATAAGTTGGAGAAAAAAGTGTTTATTAACAACGATGCCAATTGTTTTGCTCTGGGGGCAAAAAACTTTGGTAAAGGCAAACAGTTCCACTCGTTAGTAGGACTAACGCTCGGGACCGGTTTGGGAAGCGGCATCATCATAAACGACCAATTGTACGAAGGAGTTGGTAATGGAGCAGGAGAGTTTGGCTTTATTCCTTACAAAGAAGGTATTTTAGAACAATATTGTAGCGGTCAATTTTTTCTTGATCATTACAACGTAACTGGAGAAGAAGCTCAGAATCTTGCTTTTCAGGGAGATAAAAAAGCGCTTCATATGTTTGAAGATTTTGGACATCATCTGGGAGAAGCCATAAAGATGATTGTTTATAGCATTTCACCGGAAGCCATTATGCTTGGGGGATCTATCAGTAAGAATTTTGACTTTTTTAAACAAAGTATGTGGGCTAACATAAGACAATTCCCCTACATAAACGTTATTGATGATCTAACTGTCTTGCCCGTTCTTAACCCTGTAATAGCTGTCATTGGGGCTGCATATTTAGTTGAAAAGCTTAATAAACTTAATAAATTTGAACAAAATATATTTAACAACCAAAAGGTCCATCAATGAAAA
>CAZGZO010000037.1:0-17399 GCA_964529695.1 uncultured Lentimicrobiaceae bacterium | reverse complement strand
TAATAAATAAATCCAGCTGCTTAAGCTTCTCCATTTAAATCATCATAGATCATAATAATCATAAAAAATCAGTGTACTATAAAAGGTAACGAGGTGACTGCGTGACCTTAAAAGGTATCTTACTTATGAGCTTGCCTCATAAGGAGAATCATAATCGATCATTGTAGTCTAAACAAGAAGCTGGATATTTAAGGAAATACACAAAAATCAGAAAACAAAAACACAAACTGATCATAAAAATCATAACCATCTTATTAAATCAGTGTACTATTAATAAATAGTTGACTTGACGGAGATTACATCTTAAATCTAACATCCTAAAATCTAACATCCCAACATGTAACATCAAAAAAGGGAGTCCGATTGAATCAGGCTCCCTTCATGTTAAGAAGAAAAAACTAGTTACTCGTTAATTCTCATTTTGTAGAATGACCTGTAAACGAATACCAAAGCAGCGAGGAGGAACACGCCTCCAAAGTAAGGTGCAATGGCCTTGAACTGCGGTGCAATGGAAATTTCCATAGCCAGCAGACCAAACAACGTGGTAAATTTAATTACCGGGTTCAAAGCTACAGATGAGGTGTCTTTGTATGGGTCACCAACTGTATCACCCACCACTGAGGCGGCGTGGAGGTCGGTTCCTTTTTCTTGCATATCAACCTCAATAACTTTCTTGGCATTGTCCCAGGCGCCACCGGCATTGGCCATGAAAATAGCCTGGTACAAACCGAAGAAGGCAATGGAAAGAAGATAACTTACAAACATGGATACCGGTGCGTTTGAAGTGGCCGGAGCAGAAAGCAAGGCAAATGCAAGGGCAAAGAAGAACAACGCAAAGAAAATGTTCCACATCCCTTTCTGCGCATAAACAGTACAAATCTGAACCACCTTTTTAGACTTTGACATATCCGCCTTTTTCTCGGCACCCATATCAAGATTGATATTTTTCTTGATGTATTCTGTGGCACGTCCGGCACCGGTTGTAACAGCCTGAATGGAAGCCCCGGTAAACCAGTAAATCACGGCGCCACCCAACAGGAATCCTAATACGGTGTATGGATTCAGTAGATTCAGAATCTGGGCCGGATCAACGCCCAAAGTATGTTTTATAACTAAAATCAAAGAGAAAATCATGGTAGTTGCGCCCACAACAGCAGTACCAATCAACACAGGTTTGGCCGTGGCTTTGAAGGTATTTCCGGCACCGTCGTTGGCTTCCAGATAATATTTTGCTTTTTCGAAATCGGGTTTGAAACCGAAATCTTTTTCAATTTCAGGAGTAATTTTATCTACGTTTTCTTCAATCAGCGACAGCTCGTAAATAGACTGCGCATTGTCGGTAACCGGTCCGTAGCTGTCCACAGCAATGGTAACAGGTCCCATGCCCAGGAAACCGAAGGCTACCAGTCCGAAAGCAAAGATGGAAGGATAAATCATGAACTGATCCAGATAGTGCAGGCTGGCGAGGTATCCGATGAACATCAGTAAAAAGAAAACCATACCCTGCCAGAAAGCACTGAAATTTCCGGCAACCAGACCTGAGAGAATGTTCAGCGAAGCACCGCCTTTTTTGGAGGCTTCAACCACTTCGTTTACGTGTCTTGATTTAGGACTTGTAAAGATCTTGGTAAACTCGGGAATCAACGCAGCGCCTAAGGTGCCGGTACTGATGATTATGGAAAGCGTAACCCACAAATCATGGGGGAACTGCTTCAGCTCAAAATAGCTTACTACAAAGGTGGCGATGATTGAAATGATGGAAGTTATCCAGACCAGGGAGGTCAACGGTGCCTCAAAATCAATATCATCAGCGTTTTTATATCTTACTTTGGTGATGGCATTGTTAATCCAGTAAGCAACTACTGAATTGATAATCATGATAATTCTGATTACAAAGACCCATTTCAGTAATTCAATCTGAAGGTGGATATAATCAGGATATGAATTCTTAGTAATAGCCAGAACAATGAATGAAATTAGAGCCACACCAGTAACACCAAAGGTTTCGAAACCGTCGGCGGTAGGTCCTACGCTGTCACCGGCATTGTCGCCCACACAGTCGGCGATGGTTCCGGGATTTCTCGGGTCATCTTCACCAATTTTGAAAATCACTTTCATCAGGTCGGAACCTACGTCAGCGATTTTGGTGAAAATACCGCCGGCAATTCTCAAAGCAGAAGCACCCAAAGATTCACCAATGGCAAAGCCGATGAAACTGGCACCGGCATATTGTCCGGGAACAAAAATGAGGATGATAAGCATCATCGTCAGCTCAAGGGAAACAAGAAGTACCCCGATGCTCATCCCTGCAGTAATCGGAATCTGATGGAGTTTCAGCGGTTTTCTTTCAAGGGAGGCAAAAGCCATCCTTGAATTGGCCAGCGTATTCATTCTGATACCAAACCAGGCAATGCTGTAAGAACCGGCCATACCGAGAACGGTCCATCCCAGAATCATTAAAACACCCGTCACACCGAAACTTCCTCCGGACAGGAATCCGAAATAGAAAGCTACGATGGAACCAATGATGAGGAACAGAATAGCCAGAAATCTAGCCTGTTGAATCAGGTAGGTTTTTCCGGTCTGATAAATTACATTGGCCACATCCAGCATGGATTTGTGGGCTCCGATTTTTTTTACTTTTTTAAACTGTTGGTAACCAAACAGAAAACCGGCAAAAGTTATCAAAAAGCCCCAGTAAAGGATGCTCTCCGATTTCATGCCCTTGGGGATCACGAGATCCGCCTCACTGGCCATAGCAAAAGCCGGCAAGGTTAATGCTGCAATTAAGGTAAAAAGTTTTTTCATGGGTAAGAATCTTGGGTTAATTTATATAAATTTAAAACGTTTGCGAAAGTACTATATGCAAAAATAAAAATTCAAAGTAAATAGACTAAGTTTATTTGACTTTACCAAATAATTTTTTCAACAAAATCAAAAAGGTTTGTTGTTAATTTACATGGAAAGAAACCTTTAGGGACCTATTATTAGTGTTTATAAATAACAGTACCTGAAAAAGTCATATTTTGTTAGTAACTTCGCATATTAATCGACGGCAATTACGTTATTATAATGAAATTGCTTATCTTTAATTCTCATTATAAACAGGTATGAAGAAACTGAAAATGGAGATTGTGGGGATGTCTTACAGCCAGTCGCAAAGTGGTGCTTATGCGCTGATTTTGGGGGTTGTAGGAATGGAAAAGAGGTTGCCAATAATCATCGGCGGCTTCGAAGCACAGGCCATCGCCATTGAGCTGGAGAAAATGAAACCTACTAGGCCCCTTACCCATGACCTTTTTAAGAATTTTGCTGTTCATTTTGGAGTCAATATTGTGGAAGTTGTTATCAACAAGTTTGAGGAAGGAATTTTCTTCTCTAAACTTGTGTGTGAGAAGAACGGCAATGTTACTGAAATAGACAGCCGGACTTCGGACGCCATAGCTTTGGCCCTTCGTTTTGGATGCCCCATTTATGCTTTCGAAACAATTATTGATGAAGCCGGTATTTTCATGGATAGTGAGCAGGAAGAGCATGTGAAAAGTAATATAGAAGATGATCAGGATTTCCCCGATGAAGGCGATCCCGGGGCGTATGAGGAATTTCTGCTCGAAGAACTGGAACAGAAGCTTAAGAAAGCCATTGGCGAAGAAAACTATGAAGAAGCATCCCGCCTGAGAGATGAGATTAAACGACGAAAGAAGAAACTATAACTGGAAGTTTTATTTTAAGACTGTCTTTATTTTTTGAAGGCAGTCTTTATTTTGTAATAGGTTGCAATATAATGGCCGGACAATGAAGCTGTATAACTCAATATAATTCAGATGCCTGAACTAACTTTAAGAACTCTAGTTCACCTAATTACCTTAAGTCACTGTAGTCACTTTAGTTCACTTAATAAACTTAATGAACTTTAGCGCACTTATCAATGCTAGGCAATTTCCTGTTGCACCTTTTTTGCAACCTTCTCAGGATTATGTTTGTATTTAAACATGATCCAGAACATGATTCCGACTATCAAAGAATAAGCTGAGAAAGTAAACCAGATGGGGGGCCAGTTTGGTTGGGTTCCTTTAGTGAAATAATCTACGACCCATCCGCTGGCCATACCGCCAAAGAAAGCTCCGAGTCCGTTTGTCATAATCATAAACAATCCCTGAGCACTTGCCCTGATTTCGGGTTTTGCTTCCATCTCAACAAACAGAGAGCCTGAAATATTAAAGAAATCGAAAGCCATACCGTAAATAATCATGGATAGTACGAGGAATACAAATCCGATTCCGTCCGGGCTGCCAATTCCAAAGAATCCAAATCTGAAAACCCATGCAAACATACTCATGAGCATCACCTTTTTAATTCCAAATCGCTTCAGGAAGAAGGGAATGGTAAGAATAAAGAGGGTTTCAGACATTTGTGAAACAGACATTAAAATACTGGGATGCTGTACTGCAAAACTCTGACTAAATTTATTGGCAAAGTCATGCAAAAATGGCTCTCCGAAAGTGTTGGTAATTTGCAGTGATGCACCCAACAACATGGAGAAAATGAAAAAGATGCTCATCTTTCTTTGTTTGAAAAGTTTGAAGGCATCCAGCCCCAGCGAAGTGACCAGAGATTTCCCTTTGCTTTTGTTTTCAGGCGGACAGGAAGGCATTGTAAATGCGTAAAAACCCAAAGCTAATGAAGCAGTGGCACTGAAATATAATTGCATGGGACTCAGTGTCCAGTGCAGGACATCAATGACCCACATCGCAACTATAAAACCAACGGTTCCCCATACACGAAGGGGTGGGAAATCTTTCACAATATCAAAACCTTTTTGTTCCAGAATGCTGTATGAAACAGTGTTGTCTAATGCAATAGTTGGCATATAGGCCATGGAAATCAACAACATAATCCAGTAAAGCGTATCAAAAGTCTTTACTTGAGCTGCCCAAAACAACAAAACTGCAAGAACGAGGTGGCTAATACCCATTAACCTTTCGGCATTTATCCATCGGTCAGCTACAATGCCCAGCAAGGCCGGCATAAACAATGATGCAATCCCCATGGTGGCATAGATACTTCCTACTTCACCTCCTGTAAAATGGAGTGTTTGCATCATATAACCCCCCATCGAAATCAGCCAGGCTCCCCAGGCGAAAAACTCCAGAAAATTCAAGATGGTAATCCTTAATTTTATTCCCATTTGTGAATGTTGTTTTGGTTATAAATTTTTACTTTTGACGAAAAGTAGAAGCAAATGTAAAATATTTTCAGCCAGTTCTATTGTTAAAAAAGCTTTTATCACAATTTGCTCTATTTTTTTGGTATTATTTTATTTATAATTCTATATATTTAGAAAATTTCCTCTTTTTATGAAGCAATATCTAGATCTTTTGGAATATGTCCTTGAAAATGGAGTTGAAAAAGGTGATCGCACGGGTACCGGGACAAAGAGCGTGTTTGGATACCAGATGCGATTTAATCTTGAAGAAGGCTTTCCATTGTTGACAACCAAGAGATTACATTTAAAATCGATTATTTATGAACTCCTTTGGTTTTTGAAAGGAGATACAAATATTGACTATCTCAATGAAAATGGAGTCAGGATTTGGAATGAATGGGCCGATGAAAACGGTGATTTGGGACCTATTTATGGTGCACAGTGGCGCAATTGGAATGGTGAAGGCATCGATCAGATTAAGATTGCCATCGATCAGATAAAGAACAATCCGAATAGCCGCAGAATTATTGTAGCAGCATGGAACCCATCGGTGCTCCCTGAGCGAGGGAAAACGTTTGCGGAGAATGTTGCAGATGGAAATTCAGCTTTACCGCCATGCCATGCCTGGTTCCAATTTTATGTAGCTAATGGCCGGCTTTCATGTCAGCTTTATCAGCGCAGTGCAGATATATTTCTGGGTGTTCCATTTAATATTGCTTCTTACGCTTTACTGACCATGATGATGGCCCAGGTAACGGATTTAAAACCTGGGTATTTTGTTCATACACTGGGAGATGCACATATTTACCTGAATCATATGGAGCAGGTTGATATTCAACGAAGCAGAGATCCCCGACCTTTACCAACCATGGAAATCAATCCTGAAGTTAAAGATATTTTTGGATTTAAGTATGAGGATTTTAATCTGAAAAATTATGATCCCCATCCTCATATCAAAGGGAAAATTTCGGTGTAGAAATTGAGGATTAATTGGTTTATATAAAAGGCATTATAGAAGTTGTTTAAATAAAAAGATCATTAATCAAAGAATTCAAAAAACGATTAGCTCTTTTATCGACCCACCCCTGCACCCCTCCGGGGAGGAGATTATTAGAAATCATTTTTTGAATCCTTTTTGGAACCGGATGGCATCAGACAATAAACACCTTAAATCCCCTTTTGGAAGGGGTGAAGGGGTAGGTTCATTTTAAAAACTATTTATTGGCTGATTTTTAGTTAAATAAGTTGAAAGAATTAACCTATTTTTAACAGCTTCTAATTATAAGTGTATTAAGTTGTTATGTTAAAATTAAATAAAAAAATCGGGTTATTATTCGGATCTTTCAATCCCATTCACAACGGGCACTTGATATTGGCCAATTACATGGCTGAATTTACGGATTTGGATGAGGTGTGGTTTGTGCTTTCCCCACAAAATCCGTTAAAACCCAGAGAAAGCCTGTTGGCAGATTATCATCGTTTGGCACTGGTTCGTACTGCAGTTGAAGAACGGCAAAATCTTAAGGTTACTGATATCGAAATGAAAATGCCACGGCCTTCCTATACCATTGATACACTGACCTGGTTGAGAGATAAATATCCTGATAATCAATTTGTTTTTATTTGTGGTACTGATGTTTTTTCGCACTTTAAGAAGTGGAAAAACTACCAGATGATTCTAGATAATTATTCCATTTACGTTTATCCGCGCCCCGATTCGGGTTTGGGCGAGTTTATGAATCATCCCAACATCAAACTATTTCCTGCACCGCTGATGGAAATATCATCCAGTTTTATCCGCAAAGGGGTTAAAGCGAAAAAGAACATGCAGTTCTGGATGCCGGAAAAAGTTTACAACTACATCCTGGAGATGCACTTTTATGAGAAATAGCGACTACTATTTATATGCATCCGTCATTGGAATGACGTAGTATTCCCCTGTTCGCGGGTCTTTATAAAACTTAGAATAGCCATTGATGCTCTCAATATTGGTATTTACAGTTCCCTTGACAAAAACCGTATTATCAACTTCCACATGTCCTTTGACCTTTACAAGTGAATCGACAACAACGCGTGGGGTTCGAATTGGAGGGACAATGCCTGCGTTTTGAAATACCAAAATCCACACTCCAACAGCAATCAGTATCAGGATTGTTTTGATGGGGCCAAGATTAATTTCCATATCTGTTTCATTTTTATTCCCTCAAAAGTATTGAAAAATATTTCCTGACGTCCAGTTGTTATCGTTTTTGTGAATCCTTTTTTAGCCTGTTTTCATGTAGGATATGTATCCTAAAATGCTTATATTTGCTTAGTTCCGTTTTAATTTTGTTATAATAATTTTTGGGTTGTGCCGGATAAGAATATCTGTAATTTTAAAAGTGAATTTGATTTTGTTGAAACCGGGAAAGCATGATTTGATGACACAATAATTGGAAAAGTAACTCACAATTCATTGGCTAAGAAGGATTTTAGAAGGTCCGCCAGTATTATTCACTAACTGACGAGTATATGCTGTTAAATATCTCATTTCATTTTGATTTTATCCCGCTGTTAATAGTGGTGGCAGCAGCCTGGTTGGCGCCTATTTTGCTCACTTTGCTGAAAGTAAAGCAAGTTCCATCAGTGATTCTTGAAATTATACTGGGTTATATTATCGGAGTGTTCTTTTTTGGTTCCCATGGGACAACCAGTTTTCATATACTTGAATTTCTGGCATTAACCGGATTTATTTTCCTGATGTTCCTGAGCGGCCTCGAGATTGATGTAGATCAGATTTTGTCTTCTTTTCCCCGAAGAAAATCGCTGTTCACAGAAATCTTGAAAAATCCGCTGTTGGCTGGGATAGGTCATTTTTTAATTGCAATCCTGATTTCTTTCGCACTTACGCTGTTGTTGGCAAAGTTTGTTTTTATTCCCCACCGGTGGTACTTTTCCTTGATTATGGTAACCACTTCTGTGGGAATCGTGCTGCCGGTACTGAAAAGCCGGGGAGAGTTGTCCAGCCCTTATGGCCAGATGATTATTATTGCTGCAGCCATCGCTGATATTTTTAGTATCATTCTCTTTACGTTTACAGCTTTCATTGTAAAAAAAGGTTTCCGGTTTGACTTACTTTATATTTTGATCCTGTTTTTTATCTTTTACCTACTGTATCGGCTCAGCAAACCTTTAAAACAAATCGTATTTTTGAAAAGACTGGTTTACCAGCTCTCCCATGCAGCTTCTCAAATACAGGTGAGGAGTACTTTATTGATTATCTTGATTTTTGTAGTTCTTTCCCAGTATATAGGAGAAGAAGTGGTGTTACTGGGCGCCTTTTTAAGTGGCCTGCTGATGTCTACTTTGCTCCACAGGGAACGCTCCGTTTTGATGATCAAACTTGACGGAATGGGTTATGGATTTTTTATTCCCATATTTTTTATCATGGTGGGAATTCAGTTTGATCCTACGACTTTGGGAGGATTAGGCCATGAGCTTGTTTTGTTTTTTATTTTATTGGTTGTCAGTCTATTTTTGATTAAACTGATTCCTTCGCTATTTTGGTCGGGGTTGTTCGGATTAAAAAAAACCATAGCAGGTGGATTTTTGATGTCATCGCGCCTGAGCCTTATCATTGCAGCTTCAGCCATCGGTTTGCAACTGAAGGTAATTACGCCTGGAATTAACGCCGGCTTCATTCTGATGGCTGTCATCACCTGTTTGTTTTCACCAGTTATTTTCAATACAATATTTCCGGCGGAGGTTACCGAAGGTGATAAAACTATTATTATTGGCGGTAGTAGTACGGCGGTTTTGCTTGCCCGCAGGATGAATATTCATGGCAAGAAAGCGATTATCATCGAAAAGGATAAAGAAAGGTATCGTGAAATTAAGGATAAAGGTCTGGTGGTTTTTGAAGGTGACGGAACTGATGAAGCCGTTTACCGGAAGATAAATCTTCTGAAAGACAATTATGTCGTGGTGGAAACCGGATTTGATGATCAGAATCTTAAAATTGTGGAAATTTTGAAGAATAATCTGTCCCATGATAAAATTATTACCCGTTCTGGAAGAATGAGTTTTGCAGAAAAGTTTATGCAAATGGGTGTAAAATCAATCGATCATCACCGGATTTTTGCCACGGCAATCGAGAATATGATTTTAAGACCTACTACCTATAATGATCTTGTGGAAACATTTGAAAACTATACAGTTGAGGAAATTTCCATCACGAACAACCGGATTGACGGGATGCTGGTAAAAAATGTCCCCTTTCCTGATGATGCACTTCTAATTTTGATTAAAAGGGACAAAAGCATCTTTATCCCGCATGGTGAAACTTATTTCAAACGGGGAGATATCCTCCATGTTTTAGGGACACCTACGGCATTGGAGCATGTTATTTCTAAAGTGCAGGCCAGATAGGAAGATCAGAAATTCAAAAGCATATAGCAGAGACGCAAATCTTGAGTCTCTGCAAAAAACTATTTTTCACTTTAACTCTTTATTGTTGCCGAGTCATATAGATACGTCACCCTTTTTCTCAATTTTCAGGAATTTATACCCTTTCGCTCCTCCGTAGGCAGCACCCAATCCTAACAAAATAAAAAGTCCGCCACCAATTGGTGCACCACCGCCGGACGACTGGTTCCCACTCGATCCATTTCCCGGAGGATTTGGCGCTGTCTGGGCTGTCCCAAAAAGGATTTGATCTTCAGATATTGTTTTATCCACTTGAAAAACAGTTCAATATCTACGCGTTTTTTATATAATAACTATCTTTGTATTAATAGTTTTTGTGTCATTATTTTTTCCCCGGTGTCAATTACACAAACATAAAGACCCTCTTTCAGATTATGAACCGGAACCCGATTATTCTCTTTTAAGTTTTGTGACTGTACGATCTGTCCCTGAATATTAAGAATGTCAAGGGACGCCTGTTGACAGGAGGGATCGATTCTGAAGAATACATAGTCAGAAGCGGGGTTTGGCCAGAGCTTCATATCGGGATCGTTCCTATTGACCTGTGGAACGCCGGTCACACCTACAGTGAATTGTTGGGTGGTGGCGAAGGCCCCGCCACGATAAGCATTATCCACCGCCTGAACCGTCCAGTAATAGGTGCCGGGTGGTAAATCTCTTTTAAGAAGATACAGGCCCGATACTCCGGCATTACCCATTTTCGGAGTGGTCAGTTTTCCATTGGGTAAAGCATTACACGATACGACCTCACCGCCACCTGGTGTTGTTCCAATTTTAATATTGTAAGAATAGCCCCCTTCAGCCAGTTTATTCCATTTGAAAACATACTCGCCGGATGTTGTGTCCACAACGCTGAGATTTATGGGAGCATCGGGTGCATTCATTGCAGGGAAGGTACTTTTATTGAGCATGATCTGCGTTTTGCCTGCTCCGCAGGTCATAAACTCGCCATTTTCTCCGGATATCAGGAAATCCAGATTGTTATCGTTATCGAAATCAGCCGCTAATAAAGCAGATGGGTGTTCCACCCCCCCCATATTGATCCGTTGCGGTGTGAAGTTCCCTTCTCCGTCGTTGGTTAGCATATACACCCTCCGGATGGCATTGTCGTCGTTATTAAATCCAGTATACAGAATGTCGACGGAGTTGTTGTTGTTAAAATCCCCCAACGCGATATTTTGCACTCCCAGGGCATTTGGAAACTTGTCGGAAAGTGTGATGAGGTGTCCTGTGAATCCCCCTTTGTGATCGTTGAGATAAATGGCCAGAATGCCACCCGTTACCGTATTGTTAACGCTGCTAGTGTAGGCCACTAGAAGGTCAGGATAACCATCGTTGTTGAAATCAGCACTTTCAAGCATGGGATTGACATAAGCATCAACGGTAGTAGAAGGCAGCAGGATTTGGGTGGAATCCAGGATTTTAAGGGTGTTGTTGACTGTGTCGATTTGATAAGTCTTGATGTAGGCATCCTTTGCTGTTAATTCGGCATCATTTTCTGCTGAATCGTAAATACTAGCGGGAATTGACACCGCCTCATTTATTCCATCCCCATTAAGATCTGTCAATCCGAAGGTTTTGAGGGTGATTTCGTTAGGGCCTCCCGGCATGAAAGTGTGCATTTTCGAATCAGCCCGGTTAAAAACCGATAAGCCTGAAGAACCGGAAACGATATCTAAGACCCCGTCGTTGTTGTAATCTACCCATGATACCTTTGTATAAGAATATAAGTCGGACAAATAATTGTCCAAACTATCCACATGATCGGCAAACAAGGTTCCACCTGAATTAAAGATTCTATGATAAGAATAGTATATGTCTTCAGAGAAGGCTTCATTATCTAGGATAGCGAGATCGGGTTTCTGATCCTGATTGAGGTCGTCCACATCGTAATAGGTATTTGAGCCTCCGGTAAAAGGGATCCGCGCAGTGTCGCGCACATAACTCCCGTTGTCGTAATCGAAATAATCACAGGAAAAATTGTTCCAACTGGGATAACCTCCAACCAATTTACTGTAATCGTAACTTACACCGCCGCTATACACCAAATCATAATCGCCATCCATATCAAAGTCGCCAACTGCATAATGGGCAAAAACGGCGGGAGGGAGATCGGTTTTTTGTTCCACAAACACCAACTGATTGGAACCGGTAGCCACAGTTTTGGTAATTTGGTAGTCGTTGTTGTTATAGGTAAAATGGGCGGTAACCGAGGCCAGCCCGTCGTTGCTTGGGGCACTTACCGACAGGTCGGTGGCTGTATTGTCAGAAGAAACCAGGTTGGAGGAATAAGTCCAGTGAGAAAAGACGGCACCGGAGGGTAAACCGTTGAGGGTGTACACAGCCCCGGAACCAACGGTGCTGTTTCCCGAGATGTTCACGCCGGCCAGATCCCCGATTAGGGTAAGATTGCCATAATCGTCACGGGGTCCATAAAGGGGATCACTGTCGTCGCCATCTTCAAGAGTGTTTTTGGGACATTGTGCCGGGCGGGCCCCGATGCCCCAGTTATAATACCCATCGCCGTCTTTATCGTAACAGGCGATATCTTTATCAGTTCGGTTCTTCGATTTGACGACACCGGCAGGAACCGATCCGTATATGTCGTTATAATCATCTACAATTAAATCCAGATAGCCGTGGTCTCCCCAATCGGCGCCCCAGGAGTTTTTCAGTTGCCAAACCGTTTGACCCATTAAAGAAGATGTGTCGGAAATGGTGATGGTGTCGAGTCCTTGCTGGACATCGCCGTTGTGAGGAACGTAAATGGTGGTTCCTACATCGAGAGTTTGATATCCCACCAACAATAAGGCATGGTTCCATTGGTTGATACCCAGGGCGATGGGCGAGTTGTGGAGAAGCATGCGTTTTAAACCATTTTCACTATTAATATAGTCCATAGTGGGTTCATAGCGCAGAGCGCCCTCGATAAAAATGTCTTCTTTGGGATTGTTGCCGATTTGGGAGCTGTCAACATCGGCCGCCTGGTATGGGAAGCAGGCTTCATCAACGCTGCCGTAAAGGGCAGTCCATTGCATGGCTTTTTCAAGATCGCCACCCTGAGTTGTACCCTGACCGGAACAGGAAATGAGTTGCTGTTCAGACAAATCGAGGTGCAAATGCTGGTTGTAATAAAGACTGGCCCGGGCTTCCAGTGATGCGATATCGGCAAATGCCCAGCAGGCGCCTGCCGGCCCCTGGTTTTTTATGGAGCTGATCCAGCCACATTCGGATGTGTCCGTGTTATAATAAGGGGAATTGGGATCATCAGCCTCGTGCAGGGTCTTGTAACTGAAGTTCTCGGTCCACGGCACAAATTGTTCATCCGTAGTTTGTTGGGTTGCTGCTTTAAAATTATTTGAATACATTCGCAGATCGAGAATTCCGCCTTTGTAATATTCCAGTCCCTGAAGGTTTGGCAGGTTTCTCGATTGAAAAAGTTTCTCTTTCTCAGCATAGCTCATCTTTGAAATAGAAGTTTCCCCTGCTACCCAAAGTGCTCCTTGTTTCCTTAGATTGGTGTTTATAAGGTCAATCTTTTTCTTTTCCATTCCTTCCTGGGAAACAGCGCTTTTCAGGGGTTGATTGTAATTGTATCCTTTCAGAAACAATTGAGCATGCTTCACAACGATTTTTAACTTCACAGGTGTCCCTTTAGGAAAATTGTTGGTTTCCTCACAAGCATTTGTAAAACCAAAAACATTGGTTTCGGCAATGAGTGGGTAAGATTCAAAGACCAGCAGTTCTCTGCCGTCTTTCATATCCAGTATAACCCTGACCAGGGCATTTGGGCCGTTGAGGCTTACTTTCCCGTTAAGGGAAAAGTTTGTAATCTCCTGCAGGTTTGGCAATGTAAGGAACCCGTTTTTTATAAAAGTAGAATCCACGCTATTCTGCGAATAGGCGAATAAACTACTAAAGATTAGAAAGAGCGTAAAGATTTTTTTCATTGGCTTTATTTTTAACAGTTACTACAACAATAGCACATTGTACTTCTAAATACTTTTCAAAAGAAATTACCCGGAACAACCTTCTCTATATCAATTCTTGTCATATTGCTTGTAATCATATCGTTTTTGCTGTTCTTTCAATTATTGTTAAGCTGAAAAAGGGATGTATTCTGAGTAATATTTACCATTTTCGGTTTTCCAATTTCATCGGTATGTTGCATTCTCTGGACTTCTGAGTTTAGTTTCATAAATTGACTAAAAGAAACAGTTTCAATAGCGGAAAGGCCAGCGCCGTAATACTGATGATAAAGTAGCTGAGCATATGAATAATTTTCAGAAACCCCGCTTACCAAAATCATTCTGCCGGTTGATAGAATTAACTCTTGGATTGTAATCCAAGCAGGGATAGAACTAAAAATGGTAACAGACATACTTTTCCCTTTTTTGCGTTTCATTTTTCATATTAATTTTTTTAATTACTATGTATTCTGAAACCAGAATTAGTACTAGAGCAGGGTTAATCTTCTTAGGCTCAAAATATATTTTTCGTTGCTAAATTAAGGGGACTCAGGAAATACCTTAAAAAATGTAGTTTAAGTTAACGAAGAGGCAGGAGTAATAAATGAAGCAGTATTTTTAGCAAAGGAATGACAATAAAACAATAAATATTTTTGTTTATAAAAAGCTAAAAAAATGATTAAAACTGCTTAATGAAATAGAAAGTTTATTATCCAAGCGGAATAATTATGCTTATCTGTGTTCCTTTGCCAACTCCATTTTCTTTAACATCAGTAATCTGAAAATTGATATTGGTGTGATACAATTTATTATAAACTTCAACCTGTTTTCCATTTAATCGTATCCCATTTCCACTTTTATTAGATGACTGTTCTGAGTTTTGAATTGCTTTTTTTCTCCCAATTCCGTTATCAGTAATTGTAATTTTTAGAATGGATTCTGTTTTGATAACAAGTATATCTAATTGACCCGTGTAATCAATATTTGTCCATGCATGTTTAACTGCATTTTCAACAAAATTTTGAATCAATAAACGAGGGACAAAGGCGTTTTCTGTTTGAATCTCATTAGGAATCTCTATTTTGTATTCAAAACGTAAAGGAAAACGGGCTTTCATGAGAACTAAATAATCTTGTGTGAACTTTAACTCTTCAGCCAAACTCCATCTATTCTTATTTGAGAAAAGCATGGCAATCCGCATTAAGTTGGAAAAACTATTTAATAAATCGTAAGCATCAAATCGTTCTCCTTTTAGTATCATAGCGGAAACAGTGTTTAACGCATTATACATAAAATGCGGATCGAGTTGAGAATTAGCCAATTGAAGTTGTAATTTATTTATTTCCTTATGCAATTCTTCCATCTTCCGGACTCTGCGTTTATAGAGATATTCAACCAAAAGAATAAATCCAAAAAAGAACAAATACACAAAAAAGAACACAATATACCGGAAAGGGTATAAATAGTTATGAGAGAGCAGGTAAGTATAAAGATAATCTCTGTCAGTTACTACTATTTTATATTGGTTCCCGATTTTTTTTGATTGAAAATAAAGGTTGTAGTGCTTTATATACAAAGGCTTATTAAACGAAACTTTCTGCTTTAAATGATCAAGAAAAAGATAGGCAAGGTTACTCTTACTATCCATGGTAATAAACCCATCTTTACCAGATCCCATTTTAATGGCAACCAAAGGAGATGTAGGCAAATTTTTGGTAAACTCATTTTTCACAAACTCCACCTTATCAGGGTCATATTCCCAAACATCAAATATATTATTCGTATTAGTATTTAAAATGTAATGCCTTTTTCTATTTATAACAATTGATGTCATTTTCTCCTGTTGGGAAAAATCTGGCATCCTTTTTTCCTTAATTATTTTACCTTCAAGGTCAATTGAGAATACTTGATTTGTATTATCTCTACTATGATTTAAAAGGTAATAATGATATTCATCACCGGAAAGGAATGGTCCGTTAATGGAAGATGCAATAGCTCCAAAAGGAATCGGTTTAAAAATTAATTTCAAATGATCGTTAAAGCCAAAAAGCCAGGCACAAGTATCAGGATACAGGTATGGAAAATTAGCCGGACAGTTATCCGTAGCCTTTGTGGTGCTAATTAATAATAAATTATTCTTCTTGTCTTTTATAGGGGTAACAAAATGTTGACTCCCGGTGTTAATTGTTGAAATCAGGCTGTCATGAACAAAATCATATGCCATAATCTTGCGAGGGAATAAAGCATAACAAGCATTCAGAATAAAATAGATTTCATCAATCTTATCGTGATTGTAATCATGGTTAATTATAGGTCGAAGAACGAAATCCATTTTCCCAGAACCATCACCAATTTTTGCAATAAAACGACCGTAAAGGATAACTTTAAATGTTTTGTAATCAACTGCATTTAGAAATAATGAATCTTCTTTTTGGGTAAAGATAAAAACCTCCTTAACGCCATCTTTATTTATATCGGAATAAATAGGCACATTTACATTTTCCTGATTAGGAAGTTTTCCATAAAGATTTAATTGTTGGATAATCGTTGTCTGATTTCTCAAAAAAAGACAACTGGCAAATCGGTTACGATAATTTATTAGTTCAATCTCTTCCTTCTTTCCATCGCCATCTAAATCTTCGAAAAAGATAAGTTTTTTGTCTTTTCCGCGAAAGTGAGTTTCTTGCAAATTTAGATTGTATTTGCTGACTAATTTAGGTATGAAAAAACTTACAATTAATGTTGGGAGAAGTGCCAGGACTAAGGCATTAGAAATAAAAGACAAGAAGCTGAACCGATATCTCTTACCCCGAAAATTAATCATTAGAATATATCGAATTAAATTTACGTAAAAAGCTTATTGAAGCTGATAAATCCTTTTCTTCATTCTTAAAGCTGATTGTACATATTTTCTGCTTCCTGGAGACCGAAATGATTTTTTTTTCATTCACAATTTGAGACCTGTTAATTCGGATAAACTCTTTTTCAGGGAACTTCTGAATCAGCGCACCAATATTACAGGAAGCTAAAATGCGACTTCCGTCCTGCAAAAAAATATGAGTATAATTACCTTCAGCCTGGAGATAAGCCACCTGCTTAATTTCAATAAAAGTGGATTTTTCCTTTGAGTTTATCAAAATACGATCAATTGCTTTCGGGCTTAAGCTTTTAATGTAGTTTTGAACTTTTACTAAAGTTGTTTTTAATTCAATTCGATTTACAGGCTTTAATAAATACCCAAAAGCATGATTCTGAACGGCTTTTTGGGTATGTCCTTCGTGAGCCGTTACGAATATTACAGCCAATAAAGGTGAAAACTCCCTTAATTTATTTAAAAGTTCAATCCCTGATATTTGAGTCATGTTAATATCCAGAAAAATCAAATCTACTTTGTATTGCATTAAACAGGTGAAAACATCTAATGGGTTGGATATTTTCTTTAAGATTTTTATATCTGAATACTCGTTAAGTAATATTTCAAGGGAATCTAATGCTTCTTGTTCATCATCAACAAGAATTGTGTTGATTTTTGTCATATTTCATTATATGTTGGAATTGTAATATACCTTTCAAACATACGACAAAAAATACATTTATAAAAAAAAACGTAGATGAAAAATGTTCCTTTTCACGGTGAAGCATTGCTCTTTCTGATTAAAAGGGACAAAAGCATCTTCATCCCGCACGGTGATACCTATTTCAAACTGGGAGATATCCTCCATGTTTTAGGGACACCTACGGCATTGGAGCATGTTATTTCT